>JAFYDO010000049.1 GCA_017544745.1 Treponema sp.
AAAACTCAGAAAATCATTCATATTCAGGATTCCATTATTACAGGAATTGCCAGCATGGTAGAAAGCCGCGACAACAGTACCGGTGACCACATCCGACGTACAAGCGAAGGAATACGTATTTTTATAGAGCAGCTCAAAAAGCATCCCGAATACGAGGATATGACAGAAAACTTTTGTCTTAATGTTATAAAGGCTGCACCTATGCATGACCTTGGTAAAATTGCCGTAGATGATTCTATTCTTAAAAAACCGGGCAAGTTTAACCGGCAGGAATATGACCAGATGAAGCAGCATACAACCGAAGGAGCCAAGATTGTATCCGGAGTTTTGCGCGAGGTAGATGACAAACAGTTTAAGGATATTGCAATTAACGTTGCCCACTATCATCACGAAAAATGGAACGGACAAGGCTACCCAGAAGGTTTAAAGGGAGAAGAAATTCCGCTTGAAGCAAGAATTATGGCCTTTGCCGATGTATTTGATGCTCTTGTAACAAAGCGCTGTTACAAAGAAGCAATTGGCTATGACGAAGCCTTTGAGATGATGGAAAAAGATTTTGGTACGCACTTTGACCCGGAGCTGGGCAAGGTTTTTCTGGAATGCCGCATGCCCCTTATAGCCATGTACACGCTTGACGCTCTTTTGAATAAAGACTCTGTTTGAGCCCTTCGACAGGCTCAGGGACCACTTATCTGCTTAACTTTCTGTACACTGTTCTTTTTGGAACTCCGGCTTCTTCGCCAAATTCCTTGAGCTTCCATTCTGCGTATTCAGACCAGTTACCTTCAAAAAAGCGCACTTCTGAATTATTTTCAAAAGCAAGAATATGAGTACAGATGCGGTCTAAGAACCAGCGGTCGTGGCTTACTACAAGAGCACAGCCTGCAAAGTCTTCCAATGCTTCTTCAAGGGCACGTACGGTTTCTACGTCCAGGTCGTTGGTCGGTTCGTCAAACAGCAGTACGTTGCCGCTTTCTTTGAGCATAAGACCAAGGTTCAGACGGTTACGCTCTCCACCGGAAAGTACGCTAACCTTTTTATTCTGATCCGGGCCGCTAAAATTAAACCAGCTGCAGTAGGCATGTGCGTTTACTTCGCGAATGCCTCCTTCAAGAGCGTGGCCTTTTTCATCTACAGCACCAAGCTTTACAAGGTCTCCGCCATCTCCAAGAGTTTCGTATACAGTCTTGTTCATGTCCAGGGTAGAACGCATCTGGTCTACATAAACAAGCTTTACAGTTGAACCAATTTTAATAGTTCCGCTGTCCGGCTTTTCTCCACCTTCCAATCCTGCGGCATCTACAATCATCTTAAAGAGGGTAGTTTTACCCGCACCGTTTGGACCTACAATTCCAATAATTGCACCGGCCGGAATATGAACATTAAGATTTTCAAACAAAAGCTTGTCATCAAAGGACTTTGTAAGGCCTTCTATATCTATTACCTGGCCACCAAGGCGAGGACCTGCAGGAATAGAAATCTGTGTATCTTTAAGCTGCTTTTTGCTTTCCTGAGACATGAGCTCGTTATAACGGGTAATATGTTCTTTGTGCTTAGCCTGGCGTCCCTTTGCACCCATGTGAATCCATTCCAACTCGCGCTGAATTTCCTTCTGGCGCAGGCTTTCATTTTTATTTTCAAGTGCAAGGCGCTGGTTTTTCTGTTCGAGCCAGCTTGAGTAGTTACCCTTAAACGGATATCCTTCTCCGCGGTCAAGCTCAAGTATCCAGCCTGCAACATCATCAAGGAAGTAGCGGTCGTGGGTAATTGCAATAACAGTACCTGCGTAATCGTGCAGATGTTTTTCGAGCCAGGCAACGGTCTCTGCATCAAGATGGTTTGTAGGTTCGTCGAGCAAAAGAATGTCCGGTTGCTGCAAAAGCAATCGGCACAGAGCAACACGGCGACGTTCACCTCCACTAAGTACGTCTACAACCTGATCTGGCGGCGGACAGCGCAAGGCTTCCATGGCAAGCTCAAGATTGTTATCTAAGTTCCAGGCGTCGCATGCATCCAGCTTTTCCTGAACCTCTGCCTGACGTGCACAAAGCTTATCAAAGTCAGCGTCCGGGTCGCCAAAGGCTTCGTTGATTTTATCAAATTCGGCAAGAAGGTCTGTAATAGGCTTTACACCTTCTTTTACAATTTCCATTACTGTTTTTCCAGGTTCAAGATACGGTTCCTGTTCGAGGTAACCTACAGAATAACCTGGTGCAAGAGAGGTTTCTCCGGTGTAATCCTTATCTATTCCGGCAAGAATCTTAAAAAGCGAAGACTTACCAGAGCCGTTTGGACCAATAACACCAATTTTTGCTCCATAAAAATAAGAAATGCTTATATCCTTAAGAACAACCTTGGTACCATAGGCGCGTCCAACACGGTCCATAGTATAAATGATTTTTTTGTCATCAAAGGTTTTTGCCATTTTATACCTCTTTAAAGTGTATTTTCGTTAGAAGGGGTTGTTTCTGTATTAACTGTGCCCTCAGTAGTTCCCGGGGTCCCTGAGCCTGTCGAAGGGGTCGAAGGGCCCGAAGATGTCGAAGTATCCCCTGTATTTTCTGTTACAGTAGTCTCTGCAGCCGGTTCAGCTGGCTTTGGTGCAGGAGCCGGCGCAGCTTTTACAACAGGAGTGTAAGACATGCGGATATCTTCAATCTGGCTCTTATGGCGAGACTTGAGCAGCAAGGTCTGACTGTCGGCTTTGTAGACATAACCAGAAGAATTGTAGGTTTCAAAGCGTGGGTCGGTACGGAATGCCATATCGTAGATAAAGATCTGTTCAAAGGCAGGAATTCCCTTAAAGATTACATAATGTGTGTATTCCAGAGGGAAGTCTATAGAAAGTGTAAGACCTTCTGTTGCATCAAGATTATAAGCAATGCTTCTTGCACAGGTCCATGCCCACATTGCATCCTTGCCGTAAGAGTGAATGAGAAGTATACGAGGATAGAACTCATTGTCATAAGCAAGCATAGGGTAGATTGTCGAAAGTGTTCTTAAATCAAATGAAGAGCTTTCGGAAATATAAGAATTGATAATAACGCGTCCGGCCTTTGTTAAAGTTGAATTACCGCTTATCTGGCCATAGCGCATAAGTGCAATACCAGTCTGAACTGCCTGAACTACAGAAACAAAGGTGTCGTTTTCGGAAATTGTAAGCACGTTGTTATCATAAGAGCAGGAATCTGTAATTTTCTGGATGCACGCTTCAACAGCAGGAGAAAGAATTGCAGCATAATCTGCATTAAGCTCGCTGAGTATAGAATATGTAAGAATAATTCCCGAAACCTGTGCAAGAGTACACTGCTGTATATCTGCAGCTGCAGCATT
>JAFYDO010000286.1 GCA_017544745.1 Treponema sp.
AAGAAGGTTTAAGAAAAATATATATTGACCTACAAGTCCTACGGCTGCAACGGCGTCATTACTGTAAGAGCTGAGCATCATTGTATCTACAGACGAAACGAGGATGCGGAAAAACTGCTCCAGCGCAATAGGAAGAGTAAGCTTGACCATTGGCAGGGCGCCGCGATTTTGTTTTTGTAAGGTTTTTTCAGACATACTTTATTGTATCAAAAAACGGGTTTGTGTGAATTGCCCAAATCTATAAAAAATTTGTAATTTTTGGATTTGTGGTGTAAAATTAGTTAAACGATTAACTGGAGTTTTATATGTCAATGAAAGAAATGCCAAAAATCACTGCTGTGCCTGGTGGAAAAATCTGGACACATACTTTTGAAAAATTCAAGGCTACTGTTTATGTGCCGCACAACGATCTTATGGATGATGTTTTGAATTACGGTTTTATTGCACCGTATCTGCTTGTATTTGGTGAGCGTGATTATTCTAATGACTTTGGCGGTGCTGTAGAGTTTGCACGTGTAAATAATTTTGAACAGATTGCTAAAAAATATGGAACAAGTGTTGTGTTTATTTATCCTACAAGTGCAAACGGCTGGAAGGATGCGGCACCCGATTTGTTCAGCGAAATAATTTCTAATTCAAAGATTCATGAGTTTTATGAAGATGGAGTTGTAAAGTTTTATAATCGTTTTACAAAGACGCTTGAAGCTTATTATATTCGCGGGGGCATTTTTCATACAAATCTTTATGGTTTTGGAGAATCTGCTGATTATATTGCAGAACACTGTATAAATCACTTTGAAGGTGATGGTCTTTGGGGCAGGGCAGATTGTGCGCCTGTAGCTGTTACACTAACAAATCTTACTTCTGCGGCAAAAATCAAGGTTGATGCACAGGATATACCAGTAGTATCTTATGGAAACACTACTCAAATCAACGCGATTTTTAAAGAAAAATGCAAGTATTTCCTTGAAAAACAAACTCCAGATATTTATGCAGATTTTGACGGCTTTGTAAAACAGTTCCGTCGTATGCTCGGCGAGCTCGAAATAGACCCAGATCTTGAAAAAGATGGCCTGCAGATTGATCCTGCCGTAATAACTGTAAAAACTTCGCCAGATAACCAGGGCAAAGACAAGGGCACAACAGAGCACAAAATCGGTTATTTTGCATTCTACAACAAAGGCATTTTTGACAAAGGACCTGTTCCTCTCGTTCTGGCATTCCACGGTGGCGGGGACTCAAGCTTTTATATTGCATATATTTCTGACTGGGCAGGCATAGCACATCGTCACAACTTTTTGCTTGTTGCGGTAGAAAATCACTTGAACAGCACTGCAACAGAAATGGTAGAGCTTGTTGATCATCTTAAGAAAGTCTACAACATTGACCCAACCCGTATTTATGCCAGTGGCTTTTCAATGGGCGGAATTAAAACCTGGGATATTATTCAGGAGTATCCGGAGCTTGTGGCTGCAGCCGCTCCAATGGACGCCACTGTTGATATTGGCGAAAACGTATACTTTGGAAAAATAAACAAGCCGGTAAACGCAACAGTCAGTGTTCCTATTTTCTACGCAGCAGGAGAAAAAACTCCGCTTGCAGAGCTTCCTTATCAGGAGCAAAAGTGTGTAAATCGAATGGCTTATGCGCTCAAATTAAACGGTGCTTCAAAAGAATACAATGTAAAACTGGAAGAAAAAGACAACTGGCAAAACAAGCTTTGGGGAATTAACGGAGATTACACAAGCTCTGTTGTAGATCCTGTTCGCAAAGGCAAACTCACAATGAATTACTTTACCCGCGACGACGGCAAATGCTGGAATGTTTTTGCAGGCATAGATAACCAGGGCCACGAATGTCGCCCGCACACCTGCGAATACGCCTGGAGATTTTTGAGCTGCTTTACCCGCGATGCAGACGGGACAATTCATGGTGGAGAATTCGATCAGATTAAAAAGGCGCTGGAATAGTCGGGCTTTCTTTAGAGATACTTTTCTTCGTATTCTGAAATTGGAATTGGCTTACTGTAGTAATAGCCCTGGATAATTTCACAGCCAAGGTCTCGCAGACGGTCAACCTGACTTTTGGTTTCGGCACCTTCGGCAAGGCAGACAAAACCAAGCTCTTTTGCAAGAGTAATTATGAGGCGCAGGACGGTAATATCTTCCTGGTGTTCGTTATCGGCAGCAATTGGATCTACAAAGCTCTTATCAATTTTTAAGGTATCTATAGGCATCTGAGTTAAAAGCGAAAGCGAAGAATAGCCTGTTCCAAAATCATCCATGGAAATTTTAAAACCGCGGTTACGGAGCTCCTGTAAAACACTGAGCATGTGTTCCATATTGTCATAGGTTGCACTTTCGGTAAGTTCAAAATCTATGTAGTGATGATCTACGCCGTAAGAGTCTACAATACCAACAAGCTTGTCTATGAGATTTTCATCATAAAGACGGCTGCGCGAAAGGTTTACAGAAACCGGATAAAGAGGTTTGCCTTCTTTTTTCCAGCGGGCCATTGCAGCACAGACTTTTTCCAAAACAATATCATCAATTTTGGCAATGGAGCCGTCCTTTTCAAAAAACGGAATGAATCTGTATGGCGGCAAAAATTCCTTGTTTTTGTAATTCCAGCGAATGAGTGCTTCGGAGCCCTTAATTTTTTCGGTTTTAATATCAAACTTTGGCTGGAGGTACACAACAAATTCATCCTGCTCAATTGCAGTTTCTACATACGCTTTTATGTAATTACCCCACGAAAGGTCGTCATGCATTTTATCTGTGTAAAAAATTATTTCAGTACCTTTATGATTTGTACAGAGAGCCTGCGCCATCTTTGCAGCATCTGCAACTCTGTTTCCCGAAAGCATAGCCCTTTGCATTGGAACAACACCGCACTTGTAATAAATCTTGTAAAAAGGATCTTCTTCCAAAAAAGAAAGTTTTTCAAAAAAATCCTGCAGCTTTTGTTTGAGCTCGGGTTCGGGCATATCTTTTAAAAGCATTGCAAAATTATCATTGTGACAGCGTGCGCTTGCATAGACAAAATCGGCTTCGTTCATTGCTTTTACTATATTGCTCAAAACCTTGTTTGCCGCAATGTGTCCGTAGGCTTCGTTTAAAACCCTAAACTGTTTAACATCAAAATGTGCAAAGGCGTAATCAT
>JAFYDO010000287.1 GCA_017544745.1 Treponema sp.
CTCTCGTAATTACAACTCTTGGAGAAGAAATCTCGGAAGCCACAATAGAAAATCACGGCTTTTACGACAGGATAAACATTGATGACGAAATTGTTCTTGTTTCAATGCCGGCTGCAAAAACAAACAACGATGCCAACGGAAACGCAATTGACAATGTTCCGGCCGCCGACGAAAAGGGTAACGCAGTTGTAAAGAACGAAGTTAAAGGCTCCGAGCTTGTAGACGAAATAAAGAAAGCCGTGGAGCGCCCGTCAATCCTTGATTTGTTGAGGAATATTTATTAGGATTAACGTATGAAAAAGAAACTGTTTTTTATTACCATTCTTTTCTCTATGACAATAATACTTTCTGCCCAGAACCGTCCCGTTGTTCAGGACATTCAGGCACAGGCTTCTAAGGGCACACGAATAAATATTAGCTGGACCTTGCCGTCGGATCCTCTTGGAGAGATTACAAAGCTTTTGATATACCGCGACACCAAACCAATTTCGGCCTATAATCAGCTTGCGGGAGCCGTTTTCCTTGCAGAGCTTTCTCCCTGGGAAACCAGCTACACCGATGTTGTTCAGGATTACAACGATTATTATTATGCAGTAATTGCTTTTACCGACAGCCCGTTTGACATGATTTTTGTTTCCATGAACTCTACAGTCGAAGGTGTTCATCTTATTGCGCCACAGGAAAAAGACATAGAGCCAAAAAAGAAGGCAGAAGAAAAGCTTTATACAGACGGAACCATGAGAGAAACTCCGCTTCCTTTTATAAATTATGTAGAAGGGCAGGGTCAGGAGCAGCTTATTTCGGACCAGGCAATGCAGAGCATTTCTTCGCTCGGTACAGGTTCTGAAAAATCAAGCCGCACCCGTGTTTCTCCATACTTTTTTGAAGAAGACCTTGTTTCGCCGGACAGCGGAGATGACTTTTTACTTTTTGAAGTTTTAAAAACCACCTTTGTTCAGGAAAAATACGAAGAAGCCATTGTTCTTTTGAACAAGCTCAACGGAACCAACATAAGCCAGAGCGTCCGCAACCGTGTAAACTTTTACATAGCCCAGGCCTACTTCTTTACCGGCGACTTTGAACAGGCCGCCATGACCTTTGCCAAAACCGCCCAGGCCTTCCCCCTCCAAACCAAAATCTGGATGAACTACACCCTGGACCGAATAGCACTACCGGAATAACGCGCAGGCAGTGGCAATCCACATTTGACAATACACAAATTCTCATTGTATAATATAATATTCTATTATAGGGGGAGTATTGTCATGAACCTTTCCAAGAAATTCTCATACCTTCCTGTACTTCTTAGTTTTTGCCTTGCCTTTTTACTCACCGCCTGCGAAGGCTTCTTTACCAACAACGACGTAGACGAAAAAATCCGCGCAGCAATTGATTATGCAAATGCGCCGTACTCCACCTATGTAGTAAGTGCCGACACAAATGCCGGAACCATCATTCCGTCAGGTCAGGTTAATTATAAGCCGACGGATATTCAAATTATAACCTTTACACTAAAACCAACACACGAATTTATTAGATGGAATTTTAGTTATAAAGAGACCAGTAAAAGTGACGGTTCAATAACACTTACCGCAGCAGATCCTAACTGGTGGAAGGATTATATTACCATAAAAAAAGATGAACATGGTGAACCGGATAACAAAGGCGAAATTGAATATACTCTTGAAATTCAGTTTACCAAAGCAACCGAGAATCTTCTTATAGAACCTGTTTGTTCGCTTAAGCCTCAAATCAAGTCTTTTTCTCCTTCATATGATTTAAAAGGTGTTAGCCGTGAAGCACAGGTTTCAATTGAATTTAAC
>JAFYDO010000288.1 GCA_017544745.1 Treponema sp.
GGAATTCTTGATTCACACTATAAATCGCTTTATCTTTTGGGTTCTCACAAAAAAACGTTGATGAAAACCGAAAAAAATGTTCGCGATACCTTTCCTGGACTCAGAATTGTTGGCCGCTATGTAGGTTATTATCCAAAGCAGGATGAAGACGATATTGTTCAGGCTATTTTTAAGTCCCAACCTTCTTTGGTTTTGGTGAGCGAAGGTATTAAAGATAAAAACTGCTGGGCTTACAGACGCCGCAACCGTTTTTCATCAAGCATCTTTTTGTACTACAAGGACTGTTTTGGAATCTTCTCTGAACGCATACAGCGCATAAAGGAAAAGACCTTTGATAAGGGGCACGAGATTTTTGTAGAAATAATGCATAATCCTTTTAAGATTTTCCTTATCTTCCCATATATGAGATACAAAATCATCCTTATGTGGTACAAGCTGTTTAGAAAATAACGTATGAATCTTAATAATATTGTAATAATTCTTGATCATCCCGACGAAAGCCGTAACATTGGTGCAGCCTGCCGTGCCATGGCAAATAATGATATCAGTGAACTTCGCATTGTGGGAGACCGCGCAGCCTACGACATAGAGCATATTCATGTGCTTGCAATTCATGCGGGTGGTATTTTTGATAAAGCTAAGTTTTATAATTCCATAAAGGAAGCAACTGCAGATTGTACTGTCTGTGCAGGAACTACAAGACGCCGCGGTAAAAAGCGGGGAAAGCTTTATCTTCCCGAAGAATTTGCCAATCAGATTGACCAGACAACTGAGGATGGTGCAAAGGTTGCCGTAGTTTTTGGAAATGAACGCACGGGTCTTACCGACGAGCAGCTGGATCAATGTACCTGCGGAGTTACAATTCCTTCAAGCGAAGGCTTTGGTTCTCTTAATCTTAGTCATGCAGTGCAGATTTTGTGTTATCATCTTTTTCGCAAAAAGCTTGATGAAAAAAACGGCGGTTACAGCGGGGTTGTTCCTGTAGACCTGGAGCGCATAGATAAAACTGTAAAGTCAGTTACCGATGATATGCAGAAAATAGGCTTTTTTAAAATGCCGGGTCGCGAGGATATGGAAAATTTCTGGAGGAGTCTTTTGTCCAGAGCCGCTGTTTCCGAAAGCGAAGTACAGTATCTGGAAAAAACTTTTTCCAAAATCTCGGGACTTGCAACAAAACAATAATATCATTAAATTGAGATAGAAGAGGCGTGGATGAAATTTTACGGGGAACTTTTAATAATTGTTATTTTATTGCTTGCAAACGGGCGCATTCTGTTTCTTAAAAATGCAAAAAAGGATTCGCTTGTTATTTTAAGTCCACTCGGAGTTCTTCTTTCAATAATTCAGATTTTTAATTGGGGCGTAGATGCGGTAACCTTCCTGACCCTGTTTTTGAGTATACTGGTTTTGCTTTCCAACTTTCATGCTCTTTTCCGTTATTCAGAGCGTCTTTACATTGACCATTACAGTATTCTTATGAAGGTATGGGCAAGCATCACAATTATTTTTGCCCTTGTTCTTATGGCAGGCACAATCTTTTTTGTTCCTGTGGAATATTCCAACAAAGAGCTTGGCGTACAAGAACGTCTTTTGCGCTATGAAGGCAGCTTTCGTTCCGGCTTTGAAGAAGCGTCTATAATTCACAGTGCAAATATTTTTGTTACAGAATGCAAGCCTGTGGGTAAAGAGGACTCCAAAACTAAGGATGTTGTCCTGCTTATTCCGGATAAACGCGCCGACACCTATTATTACCGTCCTTATATTCAGTATCTTGCACGCGAAGGCTTTACTGTTTTGTCTGCAGACTTTTTCTGTAAGGACTGCAGGTGGCGTCATTCGGTCGGGGACTTAAAGATCTGCCGTCGTACTGCAATGCTCATAGACTGGTTTTTGAATAACGAGCGTTTCTGGCGCCAGAAGGAATTTTATACCTATAACTGTCTCCAGGAAATAAACGAGCTTGGCAAATTTGTAGGAGAACTTTACGGGCCAGATACAAGGCTCTTTATTGTAACAGATGTAATGGCTACCGATGCGGCAATGGATTATCAGGAAAAAAATCCTGAACGTGTAATGGCAGTTTATGATTTACAGAGTATACCGCAATACAAAACCGCAGGCCTTGGAATCATAAGTCAGACAGATATTCTTACTGCAATGATTCTTGGACAGGAACGCGACAAGAACGGCGACATTACAAAACAGATGGTAATGGAAACAAAGAAAAAGATTTTCCTTGCAAGGAGCGGACGATGACTTTAATAGAATTTGATAATTATATAAACGCCTTTTTACGCAAAGAAGATTTTGCTTCAGATATTTCGCTCAATGGCATTCAGATTCAAAACAGCGATCCAAACGGTAAGCAGATTAAAAAGGTTGCTTTTGCAGTAGATGCATGCGAAGCAACTGCAAAAGCTGCAGCAGAACAGGGTGCCGACGTGCTTTTTGTTCATCACGGGCTTTTCTGGGGACATTGCCAGACTATAACAGGAAGCTTTTATAAGCGTGTGTCGACCTTTATAAAAAACGATCTTGCCTTGTGCGCTTATCATATTCCGCTTGATGCAAATAATCCTTATGGAAATAACTTTGGACTTGCTGCAAAGCTTGGCCTTGTAAACTGCGGACAGTTTGGCTCGTGGCGTGGAATGATTCTTGGTGTAAAAGGAGAGCTTCCTGCTGAATGTTCTGTAGAAGAACTCGCTGCAAAGCTCATGCGCCCGGGAAAAGAACCTCGTGCAGTGCTTTCCTTTGGTAAAGCAAAAATCAAAACTGTTGGAATTATAAGCGGCGGGGCCAGCGAAGATGTTGAAGATGCAGTAGCGCATGGTCTTGACTGTTATATTACCGGCGAGTTTGCTCACGAAGATTTTCACTTTGCTCAGGAGATGGGCATAAACGTTATAGCAGGCGGTCACTACGAAACCGAAACCGTTGGCGTTTCTCTTGTCATGCAAAAGGTTCAGAGCGAGCTTGGCCTTGAATGCGTGTTTATTGATGAACCTACAGGGTTATAGAATATACCCGTCTTTTTTGATATAATTACTCTCATGGAAAAAGATACAAAATCTAAA
>JAFYDO010000050.1 GCA_017544745.1 Treponema sp.
AAGCGCGAGATTCCGCTTTATGGACGCGGCAATGATATACGTACCGACTTTGAGCGCGACTATACGCGTATCCTTCACAGTGAGGCATTCCGCCGACTCAAGCACAAGACGCAGGTTTTTTATGCGCCGCACAACGACCATATCTGTACGCGCATGGAACATGTTATGCATGTGGCTTCGGTTGCAACTACAATTTCAAAATATCTTGGGCTCAACGAACAGCTGGCAGGCGCCATTGCAATGGGACACGACATTGGGCATGCACCGTTCGGTCACCATGGCGAAGACTGCCTCAACGGACTGCTCGAGCAGAAAGAAGGGCACAACGCTCCAAAAAAATTCTGGCACGAGAGAAACAGTCTCTTTTTTGCAGACTATATAGAAACGCTGCAGGATCCAAACGGGATACAACAGCCGCTTAATCTTACCTATGCAGTACGCGACGGACTTATATGCCATTGCGGAGAAATTGACCAGCAGGGAATAAAACCACGCAACGAAGCAATAGACCTTTATTCAATGAAGCGCCCGGGACTTACACAGCCGTTTACCTGGGAAGGCTGCGTTGTAAAGATTGCAGATAAAATTGCCTACCTTGGACGCGACATAGAGGATGCACGCGCTTACCATATAATTGATATGGCTTCTTACCGCCAGCTGCGCGAAATTGTAGGTTCAACGCTTGGCTTTGAAGGAAAAGGTTCAAAAGCTCTGCGCAGCGGCAAGGCTGTAAACACCACTACCCTTATCAACGACCTGATTGTAGACCTTTGCGAACAGAGCAGCCCCGAAAAAGGACTTTGCTTTTCGGACGAATATTTTAAGTTCATTCTGGAGCTCAAGAAATTTAATTTTGCAAGCATCTATAACCACTGGAGACTCAAGGCCTTTGCAACCTATTCGTCGGACATCATCAAAACTGTTTTTGAAACCCTCCAGCGTGTAAAGCCTTATGTAGAAAACGGCCGCGTTATTCAGGCTTTGCGCTACTGCCCTAAGCTAAGTGCTACCTTTGAAGACTGGCTCATAAAGCATGCAAACTACAGACCGTTCCTTATAGAAAAACACAGCTTTATAGATAAAAAAGCAACTCTGCGCTACAACACTCCGCAGATTTTTGACATTTATGATAACGAGTCTTACACCAAATGTGTAATTGAGTATATTTCGGGAATGACAGATCAGTTTGCAATAGAAGTGTACGAAGAAATTATTTCTTTCTAATGTTTGCGCTTTAAAAGTTCAACACATTCATCTGGCGGCAGCGGACGGCTGTATAAAAATCCCTGAATGTAATCTACACCGGCACGCTCTACCAGTTTATTCTGAAGATTTGTCTCTACACCTTCTACAAGGATATTAAAACCTACGCCCTTAAACGTGCTTACAAGGTCAAAGAACAGACTAACACCCTTATTACCCTCTTCCATTGCAAGAACAAGAGAACGGTCCATTTTGATTGTAGAGAACGGCAGCGAAATAACGTTTGTAAGATTTGAATAGCCGGTTCCAAAGTCATCAAGATAAAACTTAACGCCAGCTTGAGTAAGCGCCAGCATGTTTTTCATAACAAGGTCGTAGTTGTCTATAAAAATACTTTCTGTAATTTCCATGATGATGTTTGACGGAGACAGACTGAACCTGCTTATAGTATTGAGCACGTTTTCTACAATCTTAGGATTCATCATCTGGTAGGCAGAAAAGTTTATGGAAACTGCATTTACAGAGTCGCGGTTTTCGGAAAGGAATTTGCACACCTTTTCAAAGGCAACAAAGCCAAGCAATTCTATAAGACCGCGGTTTTCGGCAACCTGAACAAATTCCTGCGGCGGTATTGTTCCAAGCTCCGTATCACGCAGACGAGAAAGGGCTTCCATATATTCAAACCTTTTATTTTCGATAGAATAAATTGGCTGGAACCATACCTGAAACTGCTTTGATTCCAGAGTAAGCTCGCGGCGCAGAATCTTATA
>JAFYDO010000289.1 GCA_017544745.1 Treponema sp.
AAATTGTAAGCACGTTGTTATCATAAGAGCAGGAATCTGTAATTTTCTGGATGCACGCTTCAACAGCAGGAGAAAGAATTGCAGCATAATCTGCATTAAGCTCGCTGAGTATAGAATATGTAAGAATAATTCCTGAAACCTGTGCAAGAGTGCACTGCTGTATATCTGCAGCTGCAGCATTGGTAAGCAGAGTGCGTACAACCGAAAGCTCCGGATAAATGCACAGAAGAGAAGCAAGCTCGCTGTTTGTAAAGATTTCCAGAGAAGCAGTATTTGCAGCGTTCTTAATTTCCTTGTTGCTGTCCTGGATGTAGGTTTCGAGCTTTTTGTTCATTGAATCAAGGCTGTTGAGGTATGGAGCCGAAAGATATGTTCTTGTTGAACTCTTTTTGTAGTCAGAAGGAATTTCGTCAATTGCCTGCTTGTAGTTACCCTGACTTGCCATAGAAGCGATGTATGCAACTACAGCCTGTTCGGTAAAGCTGTTGTCGTTTAGAGAAGCCTTAAATGCGGTCTGCAGGTTCTTTGTAAAGGCCGAAACTGTCTGTGCGTAAATATGAGTCTGAGCCTCTGCAAGCTCTGTTATTACGTCAAATGTAAATTTCTGGGTATCATCATAAATGGCATAGTGAGCCAGATTGTCTGCATAAGTAAAGTGAATAAAGTTGTCCGAAAGCTCGTTTGAATGCAAAGACCAGTTTTGTTTTTTGCCTTCCAGAACAATACGGTTAGATTCTTCCTTCTGGATCTTCATGTTGTAGCCAATACTGAATGGAACATAAAGGTCGGTAATGTCCTTTGGAACATCTGCATAAATTGTAAGCGGAGAATCTGCATTTTCCTGTTCAATCATAAAAACAAGGCTAATGCCGTCAGAAAAATTGAGTGTAATATTATGTTCTGCTTCTTCAAAACTAAGGAAAGTAAGCTCTTTTGCGGTCGGATTGTCTTTTTTAAGGATTTTTAGTGCATTCTGGGGGTTGCTGTGAACCGTAATTCCGTTGTAAGTTATCTCAAATTCATTTTTAAGGGCCTGTGAATTGTCGGGTGAGTCGGCATAAGCCATAGAAATCTGCATGTTTCCAATTTTTTTAAGAATTGAGGAATCTGTTCTAAATTGAAGTACAAAAATGCCGATGATAATAACGATATCGACAATCAGAAGTCCTATTGCTTTTCTAATAACCCGCATGTTCATGGTGATTATAGTTTAGCAAAAAATGGGGTAATTTTCAATGTAGGGGAAATGAAATGAAAAATCGTTTTTTAGTTTTTGGAATGATTTTGTGCCTGGTGGGAGCATTGCTTACCATAACCGGTTGTAAAACTACAGATGTAGAAACAGAACCAGCCGTAGAAGTTCAGGAACCTGGACAGACTGCAGTTGCTGAACGTATTGATGTACCTAAAACAGAGCCGGAAAAGCTTGCAGAAAAGGTACCTGAAGTTGCACCGGAGCCTGCCAATATTGTATTTGCCAGACAGTTACAGGCTCTGCTTGCCCAGGGACGCGTAAAGGACGCAATTGCCCTGTTTGATGAGATTCCTTCTGAGCTTGCAGATGATCTGGACCTTATGATTGTACTTGCATCTCTTTATGTTTCTGACGGTCAGTATGATATGGCTATTAAAACTGCAGATAGAGTGCTTGCAAAAGATCCTTCAAATCTTAGTGCACTTGAAATTAAGACACTTTGTGCAAAAGCAAAGGGAGATTCTTCTACCTATAAGTCTTCTTCAAAGGCAATTCTTGCAGTAGATCCATATAACGCACAGGTAAACATCATGGAAGGTAATGAGCAGGCCTTGAATCATAAATGGAAGCTTGCCCGCGACGCCTATTCTAAAGCCCTTAAGTCTGAACCAGATAACGAGGACGCTCTGTACGGATATGCAAAAATGACCTACTACATGGACGATCTTAAGCTTGCAAAATCAACCTGTCAGGCTATTCTGGACAAAAATCCTCAGAATTCCGAGGCTCTTGCCCTTATGGGAAAGCTTGCTGCAGAAGATATGAACTACGTACGTGCAATTAAGCTTACTCAGGATGCACTTATATATGATCCGGACAACTATGATTTTTATCTTGATATTGGAACCTACTACCGCCAGCAGGGAAAATATACAGAAGCTGCAAAATACTGGGATAAAGCAGTAGAGATTCTGCCGGATTACTTCCTTGCTTATGCTTATCTTGCAGGTATTTACGACGAGCAGGAAAAATTTGATCTTGCACTTTACAACTACCGCAAGGTTATAGAAACAAATCCTGATTATTACTATGCCTACGAGTCTACTGCAATTCTAGAATATCATTTTGGAAACTACGAAAATGCCCGTTCTCTTTTTGACAAAGCCTATTCTTATGCTCCAAACAACTATTCTTATAAGCTTATGAATATTGCTATGTACCTTAAGGAAGGAAATAAAGCTGCTGCAAAGAAAACCGGCGAAGCGCTCATGAAGACACTTGAACGCGACAGCCTTGAATATAACATGGCACGCCTTTTTATAGACAACTACAGCAAAAACGCAGAAACCGCCCTTGTAAACAAGATAAACAAGGAACGCGAAAACGATAGAAATAAGTATGGAAAAATGCTATTTTATATGGGTCTTTTCAACGAGGTAAACGGCTCGTTTGATATGGCCAGAGAATATTACGCAAAGGTTACTGCAATGCAGGCACCAATGTTCTTTGAATACAGAATAGCAGAATGGGGACTTGGTTTATGAGTCAGTTGCAGAGAGTTCTTTCGTTTGGCGAAAGGACAATCACTTTAGTTGGTACTGCACATGTTTCGGCAGAAAGTGTTGCAGAGGTAGAAAATACAATAAGAGAATTAAAACCGGATAGTGTTGCAATAGAGCTTGATGAAAAGCGTGCAGACTCTATCCGCAATAAAGATAAATACCGGAATCTGGATATTGTTAAGGTTTTGCGCCGCGGAGAAGGCTTTCTTCTTCTTGCAAATCTTGTGCTTGCCT
>JAFYDO010000290.1 GCA_017544745.1 Treponema sp.
ATGGATCCGCATGTATTTATTCCGCAGCAGTTTGAAAATCCTGCTAACCCACAGATTCAGCGGGAACAGACTGCTGTAGAAATCTTAGAGGATGTAAACGGACCGATTGACGGTTTTTGTTCGGGTATTGGAACCGGCGGAACCTTAACCGGAATTGGCGAAGTCCTCAAATCAAAAAATCCCGACATTACAATCTGGGCTGTAGAACCTGCACATGCTGCAATTCTTAGCGGGGGTAGTGTAGGAACCCACCTTCAAATGGGAATTGGAGACGGACTCATTCCTCCAATCTTAAATAAAGATATTTACGACGATATTTTTATAGTAACCGACAGTCAGGCAATTCGTACAAGCCGTGAGCTTTCGCGCAAGGAAGGAATTATGTGCGGAATATCCAGCGGTACAAACGTTGCAGCAGCCCTTGAACTTGCAAAGGCACTTGGACCTGGAAAAACTGTCGTTACTGTATTGCCTGATACTGCAGAACGCTACTTTAGCACTCCGCTTTTTGATGAAGACGTAGAGTTTTAGAGATTCTTTAGCATCTGCTTATTATGATACATTTCTACGTCGGCGCGCTTCATTACATCATTAAAGCATCTGTCTCTGTTATTGTCATACACTGCAAAGCCGGCAGCAAAAGAACGTTTGTCAAACAGTGTGCATTCTGACTTCATTTCTTCTACAGAAAAATCATTAAGAGCCTGCTTAATTGATTCAAGATTGTCATAATCATCACTCTGAAGAATTGCAACAAATTCGTCGCCGCCAATTCTATAAACCGGACTGTGCTTAAAAATATCGCAGATTGCCTTGCAGCAGTTTATGATGTACTGGTCGCCTTTATCGTGACCAAAGGTGTCGTTTACTATTTTAAGATTGTTCAAATCACATTCGCAGATTGCAAATCTTACACATACAGGGTCTTCGCGAATCTTTTTATCCAGATCCTTTACTTTGCTATCGTAGGAAATACGGCTCAAAACCTTTGTAAGTGCATCGTGGCTCGAAATGTCTTTTTCTATATTGATTGTTTCTATCATGATATGGCGGAACATGTTTTGAATAAAAATATAAAGCAGAACCGCTGTAACACAGATTGAAAGATAGCCCGAGTTGATGTCGCCGTTGATTGTATTTGCAGCCTGGCCTGTAATCATTATGGATGCAATCAAAAGCAGGGTAATTGAATTGCGTAGTTTTGTGCGCACACCAATAAGAATAAAAACAAAAACTATGTAAACAAAGCTTGTGGCACAGAAGAAAAGATACAGCCAGTATTCATCACCACGCTGGAAAACGCTGTTTGCATCTATCGAAAAAATCTTGCCGTTGCCAAGAGAAATTGTCTGCAGAATTACGTTTAGGGTCATAAAAATGCACATCGGCTTGATTGTGCGCTTCATTCCGCAGCTGCGGGCAAGTACAATACCAAGGAACGGCGAAATGCTGAATTCTACATAAGTCACAAACCAATGGATTTTTTGTGGAGCACAACCGGTTTTGTCAAAAAAAACACCCAGATATTCGCAGGCCGCACCAATTGCTGCCATAATAAAAGAAATTCGGAACCACTTGATGTCACTTTTGTTCAAGATTGTATTTTTGCCAACATCAATCGCCAGTGCCAGCATACTGAGAATACAAATTATTATTGTTACTGTGTAATTGTGATCCATATTTACAACACAATATTATACTACAGATTGATGGTGATAGCAATTAGTTGCAACCTATTCCCAATAATCTGTATTTTCATTAAAATAGGAACATAATAAATCACAATTACACAGGAGAATAATATATGTCACGTACACATTATATTGCCGGAAACTGGAAAATGAACACAACTAAGGCTGAGGCTGTTGCCCTTGCAAAGGACCTTGTTGAACAGTTGAAGGGTAAAACAAACAAATATATGATAGGAGTTCCTTTTGTATATCTTGATGCAGTTGCACAGGTTGTAAAGGGAAGCAACATTCTTCTTGCAGCTCAGGACTGTGCCGCTACAGATAACGGAGCTCACACTGGTGAAGTTTCATGCGCAATGCTCAAGGATATTGGATGCCAGAGTGTAATTCTTGGTCACTCAGAGCGCCGCCACGAAATTGGTGAATCAGACGAACTTATCAACAAGAAGGTTCGCAAGGCTTTGAACAGTGGTCTCGAAGTTGACCTTTGTATCGGTGAACTTTTGAGCGAAAGAGAAGCAGGAGAAGCAGAACAGGTTTGTGCTTTCCAGCTTAGCGCAGGTCTTGC
>JAFYDO010000291.1 GCA_017544745.1 Treponema sp.
GCGAGCGCATTCCCTATGTTTTTTTGCGGGATGTATGCAATTATGCCGATAATTATAATAGAAGAAATAATACAAATTCCGGGGAATCTACCAAGTGTTTTGCGGGAATTTGCATAGTCCTTAAAAAAGACGAAGTTTTAATCAAAAAGGCTTTTGACCTACAGAATGAAATTGTTTTTTCTGTTATAATAAAAGAGTCTGGAATGTATGAGCTTCCTTTTGGACAGGTCTTTGTTCCCGACAGCTTTGATTTTCCGGTAATGCTGCGCAGCTGGCACCTTGATGATGTGGTCCGCACTGCAGACGGAGGAACTAAAAAGGTAAACGATGTTCTTTCGGACTGGCATGTAGACTCAACACTGCGTAACTGTATTCCGGTTGTTCAGGCTTTAAATGAGCCGGAGCAAAAAATATTATGCATTTTGGGAAGCTGTCTTGGTTACAGCGATTGGATTGTAAAGCTGGATAAAAAAGATGAGAATAAGTAAGTTTTTGTTTTTAAGTTTGTTTTTGATGCTGACTCAAGTTTTTGTTTTTGCACAAAACGGTTCGGCAAGCAGGAGCGCAAATTCTGCCAACAGAAAAACTGCGGAGCGATGTCTTAGTCTTTCCGAAAATTTCATGCTCAATTCAGACTGGCAGAATGCCTTGAATCAGGCAGAGCTGGGACTTTCCTATGATGATTCAATTTCTGATCTTTTTTATGTAAAGGCTGCTTCTCTTAGTAATCTTGGAAAAACCAAAGCAGAGGTTATAGAAACAATAAAGCAATCTTTTGTAAAGGATAACTGGATAAACTATACCAAAAACAGTGCCCGTATTTTATATGCAGATATGCTGTGTGACACAGGACTTTATGACGAGTCTCTTGCCGTTTTGGATGAACAGCCGCTTTTGTATTCTGCCGATTCAGAGTTTATACGAATTAAAAACTATTACAGACTTGGAACCATGGATTCGATTACTCAGGCACGCACAAGGCTTAATTCTTCGCGAAAGATTTATCCTAAGGACGAGCGTTTTCCAAAACTGTTCTTTATGTTTGAGCTCGCTTTTATGAGTTATGCTTCAAGATCTGGAGCCGACTACGAGATTCCGGAGCTTGTCCGTACTATTGCTAATTCATATATTTCTACAATTCCTGATTATTCTACTACGAGTGTGGAATCAGAAATCATAGCACTTTTGTTTTGCGAAAAAGAACAGCAGCAGCGCCTTTTAAAAGCAGTTGGAGAAAAAAATCAGAATAATCCTCTGTTTGCAGTTGCGGCTCTTAGGGCTGGAATCATTTCGGAAGAAAAAGCCTTTAATCTTTTCTTTGACAGTTCAGAAAATACATATACACTGTCTCTGCTGGAGGATTTTGCAATTCTTTTGCAGGATGAAGAGCTTATTCAGAATTTTCATGACCGACTTAATTCTCTGGATGGAACAATCTATATTGATAACGATCTGGATCTTCAGACAGAGCTGGTAGTAACTTATGAACGTGGTCGTGCCCGTACAATTACCTATGACAAAAACAACGACGGCAAGCTTGAACTTTATGCAGTCTGCGATTTTGGTTCACCGGTTTGGGTTTCGTTTGCAGATAATACTGTAGATATGTATTACGATTTCTTTCCTTGCGTGGGAAGGGTAGCAGATAAAACAAACGGAAACATCTATCACTTTTTGACAAACGAATATTACTATGATCCTTTTGAAATGACAGTAGATACTCTTTTTTCACGCTTTGGAGTAGATTTTTATATTCCTCTTGTAGACAGCGAAATTGAGTGCCCTGATGAATATGTTTTAGCACGTAATGCTTCTTCGGTTGAGCTTGCTACAAAGGAGCGCGAGGATTCCAAGGTAAGCTATACTGTTTTTGAAGGAAATCCTGTTTTTGCAGTATTTATGAGTGCAGGTGTAAGATACGCTTATGCTACTATAGAAAACGGTTATCCGTTTGTGCGCTATGTAGATTGCGATAACGACGGGCTTTATGAAACTTCAGAAACCTACGACATGGATAACGAAAACAAGCATACTAATGCACAGGATGTCCAGCTTATAAAAAATGTTTTTGGAAGCAACACCTTTACCGAAAAGCTTTATCTAAAATCAATTTCCATTGACCGTAACGGAGATACACGTCCGGAATTCCTGGAAGAGTATCTTGGCAACAACGGAAAGATTTCTACCTGGGATACGGACGAAGACGGAGTATTTGATTATCAGTATGTGCGTTATCCGGACAGCCAGGATAATATTTTACGAGAAGAGACAATCATCTATGATCTGAATGGTCAGGAATATATTTCGCTCGAAAATGAAAACGGCATACCTTTACGCGTCCGCTATATGGGAACAGATGTAGAAGTTGTAAGAGGGTCCCGTACCGACTGCTTCTGGCTCGGTAAAGCTTGCGAACCAGAAATCGAAGCAAATATCTTTATGTCCCTGTCGGGAGATCTCACACCAGGCGCTGTTCAGATTGTGCAGCTTGAGCAGGAAAGACGCTTTACTGTAATTAAGATTGGCAACGCATATTTTTGTAAGGAACTATGAAAAATAAAGCATCTCTTGTAATTGCCGCCTCGCTGGCGCTGTGTTTTTTTACAGGCTGTAAAAGTATTGAGCAGCCAAAGAATGTAGAAAAACCACTGGATTATACCGACAGCGATGTTGTAGAAAACGAAAAAAATACAATTCACTCTCTTTTGGAAAATGACTGCACCAGAGCTTTATTCCGCGCCTATCTTTTGGGTGATGCAGCGCTCCTGGATGAATGCATGGACGTTGTGCGCCAAAATGCTCAAAAAGCTGTTGAAGAAAAAAATTATACACAGGCCTTAAAGCTTTATAAGTCTCTTGATTCTATTCCTCAAAAACAGACGGAATCTCATTCTTTATACGAAGAATGCCTCAAAAGCTTTTATGCCGAAGTTCCCGGGTATTCTGTAGAAGAACAAAAGCTTCCTGCAAGCATTGCTCAATGTATAGATGCTACTGTTACTGTATGGGTAGACCAGGGTTATAAGGTCCAGAATGGTGCGGGATATGCAGACATTGTAATAGGTTCCGGTTTTTTTATTGACAGGCGCGGCTACATCATTACAAATCATCATGTAATTGCAGAGGTTGTAAATCCAAAAAGAAAGACTACGTGCAAGCTTTACATAAAGCTTCCTTCCGACATGGAGAAAAAAATTCCTGCAAAGGTTGTAGGCTACGACTCTGTAATGGACCTTGCGCTTTTAAAAGTAGAAATGGAGCCTGAATATATATTTGCACTTGGTTCCAGCAGCGACCTTGAAGTTGGAGATAAAATCTCTGTAATAGGAACTCCGCTTGGACTTGAAGGAACTCTTACCAGCGGTATTATTTCTTCTACTTCCCGAAGCCTTCTTACAATGGGTAATGTTTTTCAGATTGATGCAGCAGTAAATTCGGGAAACTCCGGCGGTCCGCTTATTGATTCAAACTACAAGGTTCAGGCTGTAATTTTTGCGGGAATGCTCCAGTATCAGGGACTTAATTTTGCTATTCCGGTTGAATACCTTAAGCAGGAGTTACCGCTTTTATATAGCAAAGAAGAGCTTGTTCACGGCTGGTTTGGAGCCTATGGTCATACAAAACGTATGCGTAACGAAAACCAGGGACTTGAGATACAGTATGTAATGCCGGGTAGTTCTGCAAGCTTTGCGGGGCTTAAAATTGGTGATGTTATTACCAAGGTTGACGGACAGGAAATAAAAACGCTGGAGGCTCTTCAGCTTTTGTGTCTTAAATATGAAAGCGGAACAATTCTAAACTGCAGCTATGAACGCGATGGGATTGAAAACAGTACGGTAATTTATCTGGATAAACGTCCTGAATATCCGCTTAAAGAAATATACAAGAGTGATTTTGTTGACGATTCTTTTATTCCGATTTTTGGAATAAAAATGGTTCGTTCGTCGACAACAAACAAAAAATTGTATAAAATAGAGTATGTTCTGGAAGGAAGCCTGGCAGATCAGAACGGCTTTTCAGAAAACGACAGTCTGGAATTATATGATGTTTCCTTTGATGATATAAATCATATTTTTTCCGCTCTGATTGTGATTCAGCGCAGAAAGCATGGACTTCTTGATATTCAGATGGCTATTGCTTCTTCCTATGACAGTCCAAATTACTTTTAAGGAATTATCATGACCGAAATGAAATACAAGCGCAATTTTTGTATTGTCGCACATATAGACCACGGAAAATCTACACTCTCTGACCGACTCATCCAGAAGGCTAAAATTATTGATGACCGCAAGATGATGAATCAGATTCTTGATAATATGGATATTGAACGCGAGCGTGGTATTACAATTAAAAGCCAGGCTGTTACAATTCCGTATCATGCAAAAGATGGTCACGACTACGAATTAAACTTTGTAGATACACCGGGCCACGTAGACTTTAGTTATGAGGTTTCCCGAGCAATTGCTTCGTGCGAAGGTGCGCTGCTTTTGATTGATGCAACCCAGGGTGTTGAAAGTCAGACTGTAAGTAATATGTACATGGCGCTTGAGCATGATCTTACCATGGTGCCTGTAATTAATAAGATTGACCTTGCTTCTGCAGATATTCCTTCGTGCAAAACTCAGATTGATAACGA
>JAFYDO010000292.1 GCA_017544745.1 Treponema sp.
AAAAAGCTGTTTACATTTTTTTTCATTGCGCTGGCCACTGCTACTGTTATTCTTACGGCCGTTTTTTGTGTAAGACAGAGCCGCATAAGCAGTTTAAGGCTGGAAAATACGCAGAGTACCCTTACTGCAAAAGATAAAAATGCACGCAAAGGCAGTGTAAAAGACACAGGTAGTGCTATGTTTGCGTTTAGTCAGGAGCAGAAGGAAGTTTTTGAACAGCAGTATAATAAAAATCAAAGTGCAGCGCTTATTATTCGCGTAGAGTTTACACCTACTGCTGCACAAAAAGAGCTTTTGACAACTGGAACTTCGCTGCCGTTTAATTACGGTATTTTGTATCAGGAAGATTTTGACAATAAGGGCAAACTCAAGGAACCGCTTACTTCTAAAATCTCTGTTTATGCAGACCTGGAAAAAAAGCTTTCTTATGCAGACACACAGCCCCTGGTTCTGGATTTTTCCATGGCAATACCCAAAAGCGACCATATACAAAACTTTTTGCCGCAGGGCTTTTTTATAAACTCAAGCGTATGCTGTAAAATTGTAAGTGCCTGTGTAGGTCCTGCTCTTGTAGGTTTTGATACAACCCAGTCTATTTTGTTCTATGGCTTTTCTTCTAACGGCGGAATAGTAAACTTTGCAAATAACTCTGTAGATTTTTCGGGAGGCTCGCTGGCTTTTCCTGTACAGAATACTTCTAAATCCATTATGCCTCAGATTGTTGTAATGCTGGATTCCAATCCGGAACTTAAGGACAAACGCGCACGCATAAATATTGGCGGCGAAAATCTTTATGTAAGCAATGTTAAAAATGTAGATACTCTGGTAATTCCAGCTGCTTCGCTAAAGAGCCCGTTTGCAAATGCAGAGCTTTCGGAAAATAATCTTTGTATAAGCGCTTTTTATATGAAAAGTACTCCGCTGCCCGAGCCAGACGAGCGACCCTACAAGGCTATTCGTACAGACCCAGGACTCATCTTAAATTACAATACTAAAAACTGGAGACAGGAAGATTACGAGGTTTTTGAATGGGACCGCTACGACAGAATCCTGTTTTTTGATATTAAAGACTACGATATTCAGGATAACTTTTTCCGCCGTCTTGCGTACTATGTAGAAAAGCGCGGCTACAAGGGTAAGCTCTGGAGTAATGCTGCACTGGAAGGTAAGCACGGCTATAACGCCCACGATTATTCAAGCGAATCGCTGGCTTCGTTTTTTAATAAAGCTACAGAAGAAGATTTTACCTTGAACCCCGAAGAAGAAACCCTTAAAAAGATTCTTCTTGCAAACGGACTTTTGGTTCAAGATGGTCAAAAGGTAAAAGCAAACGGGGGAGGGCTTGTTTCCATCTCGCGCCAAAGTGATGCATTTACCAGATCCAAGCTGCTTGCACACGAGGCCTGGCATACTCTGTTTTTCCGTGACGAGGCTTTTCGTAATTTTGTTGCAGCAGTTTACTACACCTTTGACGCCGACAGCCGTCAGTTCTTGCTGGACTTTTTTGAATCTCAGTCCGGGCTTGGTTACGACATAGAAGATGAATACCTTATGCACAACGAGTTTATGGCCTATATTCTGCAGCAGCCGCTAAAGGATGTAAGCGAATACTTTGTTGGCAGAACAAACCTGTACTCTGTGCGAGTCTTTACACCAGAACTTTCGGAATATATAAGAGCCACCAACGCCAAGGGCTTTGAAGATGCAGCCGTAATTTTAAACGACTACATCTACGATGAGTATGGAATAAGTGGTGGTAATGTGGGACTGATTAATCGTTAATCCAGTGTGAACAGGCGTGCGGCTTCTATTGTGGACGGAGGTCCGTGGCCCGGCATTAAGACTACTGCGTCCTGCTGCGAATAGATGCTGTTTTCTATATTTGTTTTTAAGATTACTTCTGAATAACTTGAGTTGGTGCTTCCGCGTGAACCCGCAAAAAGAACGTCCCCTGTAAAAATAATGTTTCCTATTCTGTAAACAACAGAGTCTGTGGTGTGACCCGGCATGGACATATAACGCACAGTCATTTTTGCAATGGTAAGCTTGCCGTCTCCCATAAGTACGTGGGTAGCATCCTTAGCAACTTCCCAGTCTGCGGCATAGATTTTTGGATTGTAGATTTTGCGTAGGGTTTTAATGCCGTCTACGTGGCTGCCGTGGTTATGGGTTACAAGAACTGCAACAAGCTTGAGGTTATTGTCTTCTATCTGTGAAATTATATCGTCTGTGATTTTACCCGGGTCTATGATTATTGCTTCGCGCGATTTTTCGTTTACTACGACATAGCAGTTGGAAAAGCCCTTGAGGTTTAAGTTAAAATAAACTTTCATTCCTGGCCTCCGTCGTAGTTATCGTCACTTTCGTTTTTGCCGGTTGCAATTGCGCTTCCCTTGAGGGAGAAAAAGGCTTCGCGCGTGTTGGACATTTTGAAAGAAACATTTGACCTCTTTGATTCGTAATACAGCGTGTGCTTGAGGTTGCAGTTTTGCATGGAGGTGTCTATGAGCGTTGCCTTTATAAAGCGTGAATTAAACAGGTCTGAGTCGTCAAACGAAGACTGAAAGGCCTGAATGCCGTTAAAATTATTCTGAATAAGATCGCTTGAAGTAAACAGCGTATGAGAAAATGTACTGCCCGCAAACGAAGTAAACATGGATTTGCTTTTGATAAACGAACAGTCGTTGAATACTGCAAAATCAAAAATGCACATGTGCATAAGAACGTTTTGTGAATGAATGTTCATAAAGGTGCAGTGATGAAAATTGCAGCCG
>JAFYDO010000293.1 GCA_017544745.1 Treponema sp.
ATATCCCTGGCCCCCTGAAAACGGCATTCCTTATTCCAGTCTGTTTTTCCATGACGGATGATGTATACTTCCATTAGAATCTCAACCTTCTTAAAAATGTAATTCTACTCACAACAAAGTTGGTAATCTCTCCGCCGGGGTAAACTTCAAAGCGAACAACTGCATCTCCGGTTTGTTTTGTTATGCCAAGAGTACGGCCTATTACCTTAAAGTATTCGTTTTCGTCATCAAAGCTTGGAAGGGTAATTTCCATCATGTCGTTTTCTTTGAGACCTGCTTCAAACAGATGAAGCTTGCCACCAAAGTCCATACCTTCTGCTTCCAGAATCTCGGAGCGCACACAGGTTACGGCAAGATGCTCTTTTGTAAGGATAAGGCGGTTGTGTATTCTGTTTTCGAGGCTTTCGCGCTGGTTTTTATTAAGCTCCATTTTTTTTAGCTCGGACTTGAGGGAGTTTAAAAGATGACCGGCGGCAGAGAAATTTATTTTGGTTCCTTCGGGCCCTTCGACAGGCTCAGGGACCCCAGGAATAGCGTGTACCGCGGCAGAAATCACTCTTCCTGGCTGCAGAGCGGGGAACGCAATTTTTTCGGCAGATACAAACGGGTCTTTTACTTTGCCCATAAAGTCCAGACCGCTGTTTTCTATAAACGAATCTATGTCGCTGTCCAGCGGAATATTCAATAAATATATTCCTTCTGCAAGCTTTTCTTTTATATGACTTTTTATTGCAGGCGCATTTTCTACAAGCCCTATATTCTTTTTGGCAACCTTAAGGATGTAGCCCTTGTAAATCATTGCAGAACTGTAGGATTCGAACCACTCGCTTATGCACACTTTAAGATTCTGCGGTAGTTCATAGCTTGTATACTGTTCAAGTTCCTGAGTAATTTTTTCTACTGTCCATCCACGGTCAAAGGCTGCACTAACCGACTGCCTTGAAATCTCATACTCTGTAACAACACCATAGCTTTTGATTTCTAAAAACTGTGTAAGCGGTAAAAGTTTTTTTAACGGCAACCCAGGCATAAGGCTTACAGTAAAGGTTGAATCAATATTCAAAACATTCTGCGCACCGGATTGCGGCCTTATTATCTGACTGCAGACATACACCTCATGTCCGTCCTTATCCCAGCCGCTTTTTTGCAAAAGTCCAAACTGTACCGCACTATCGAGCATTCTTTCTAAAAGAGAACCTGCCTGCTCCGGATCCAGCTGTGCACCTGCTTCCTGTCTTGCAGCTTCTAACATGCGGCTGAATCGCGAACGGGATGAACCGGACTGGTCACTACCCGCCTGAGTCTGGGCCAGAAAACCAAGACGAATCAAAGCAGCCAGAGTAAAGCCCTGCTCTCCGATTGAATTTAGGGTATCAAGCAAAAGCTGTGCTTCTTTTTTTAAGCCTTCGCGGCTAAACCTTGAACACGAGGCTGCACACAAAAGCGCATACTGCTGCAAAGGATTTAGCGCTGCAAAAAGTTCAAAGCGTTCATAATCAATCTGGTAGGATTTTTCTCCTTCGCGCACAAGATTAAGATTTATAAATGCGGTAAGAATAAGTTGGATTGTTTTTTCGTGTCCTGCAAAAACCGTCTGAATACGTGCAAACGTATTTTTTTTGATTGCACCATCCGACTTGCAGGAACAGCCCTTTGTATTTACAAACGAAATAAAAGCCGCAAGCAGATCGGGAGAAATACTAAAGGTATCATCAATGTTAGTCTTTACTAACTCGGCCGGACTTATAATATTACTAAGCTTAATATATGGCTCAAGCTTTTCCCAGATAATTGGATTTATGCGCAGATACTTTTTTGCAGAATATGCATCCTTTTGTTCAAAAACAAAAAGTCGTGCAGTAAGATTAGAAAGACCCGAAAAAATATCGGCCATTGTGTATTCTGCTGTAAAAAACTGAACCAGAGTATCCTGTGTTGCATTTGGGACAAAAGCAATTGCGGTCAAAAGCTTTATGTCGTATTCATCAAGCAGGGCAATCATGCTGTCTGAATTAGCAGGATTTTTTATAAAGCCCGCAAGCTGTTCTATGAGGCGCTGCTTGTTGTAGGGAGTTTCAATTTCGCCAAGATACAGCCGCATGAGTTCAAAAAATTTTGAATCGCTAAGAGAAGAGATACATTCC
>JAFYDO010000294.1 GCA_017544745.1 Treponema sp.
AATCCTGCTTTCGGGTCACTCCGGTGTTGGTAAAAGTGAAACAGCACTTGAACTTGTAGAACGAGGACACCGTCTTGTTGCAGACGATATTATCGAAATCCGCTGTGTAAACGGAAACACAATCCTTGGACGCGGTGCAAACACTACAATCAGCCACCATATGGAAATCCGGGGACTTGGTATTATCAATATTTCGCAACTCTACGGCGTTGGTGCCATCCGTAACCAGAAGGAAGTTCAGCTCATTGTTCAGCTGGAGGACTGGGATTCTAACAAAGCCTATGACCGCCTTGGAACAGATCAGATCTACCAGGAGCTGCTTGGCGTAAAGATTCCTGTAATTGAGATTCCTGTTCGCCCTGGACGAAACCTTCCTATTATTATAGAAGCAGCTGCCATGAACGAACGTCTTAAAGACATGGGTTACAACGCTGCCAAAGACTTTAACCAGAATGTACTTAAATGGATTGAAACCGGAGATGCAAAATCTGCATATTATGGTCATGACAATTCATACTAAAATATACTGACAGATAGCTGTCGAGGAAAAAATTATGATAGAGAAAATTCTTACTGTTCAGAACCGCGCAGGCATTCATGCAAGACCAGCTGCAATCATTGCACAGACTGCAAACAAGTTTGAAGCCGAAATTACCCTCACCCGCGATGATACAACGGTAAATGCAAAATCCATTATGGGTGTTATTGCAATGGGTGCCGGCTACAATACGCAGATGACCATGAATGTAGAAGGACCGGATGAATCTGAAGCAGCTGCAACCATCGAGGCTTTGTTCGATTCAAAATTTGAAGAAGAATAATCTTAGGGAGAGGAGCATACCATGAAAGGTATTACAGACAGACAGAAAGAAGTTCTTGAATTTATTTCTGGTTTTACAGAGGAAAATGGATTCCCGCCGACTGTACGCGAAATAAGCGAACACTTTGAGATTTCTATTCGTGCGGTTCAGGATCACATAATAGCTCTTCAGAAAAAAGGCTATTTGTCTCAGTCGCAAAAACGCTCCCGCTCTATAAGAGTTCTTTCAGATGTTCGGGAAAAGGAACAGGCTCCATTTGTTGGAAAGGTTCCTTTGCTTGGTACGGTTGCTGCAGGCAAACCGCTTTTGTGTGAAGAAAATCTTGACGGCTATGTAAATCTTACAGAACCGTTTGTACGCCCTGGAAAAAATTATTTTGCATTGCGGGTTCGCGGCCAGAGCATGATAAATGCAGGTATTCTTGAAGGAGACCTTGCAGTTATAGAACAGTCAGAAATTGCAGCAGACGGTCAGATTATTGTTGCCGTTATTGATGATGCAATTACCCTCAAACGCTATTATAAAGAAACAGACAGAATCCGCCTCCAGCCGGAAAACCCTGATTTTCAGGCCATCTACTGCAAGGATGTACGCATTGTAGGCATTCTTTCTAATATAGTTAGGACATACTAAATCTTGGCACCAGTTTATTTATACACAGGCCCCGAATTTGGAATGAGAGACGAGGCAGCAGATGCTGTCATTAAGGCACTCAAAAAAAAGTTTGGGGAAGTAGAAGAACATGTTTACTATCTCAACGAAACTTCCATAGGTCAGGCAATATCCCAGCTTGATAACGGAAACCTTTTTGCTTCTGCAACCTGTGTACTTTGTAAGAACGCAGAGCTGCTCAAGAAAAAAGATGAAATTGCCCTGGTAGAAGACTGGTGCAAAGCAGCCGAAGCTTCTGGCGAAGATTCCAGCGCACTCATTTTTATTTCTGATGAAATTAGCGTAGACTCCAAGCTGGACAAGCTGGTGCCTGCTCCAAATAAAAAGAAATTCTGGGAAATGTTTGACAACCAGAAGATTCCATGGCTCACCGATTATTTCCGCAAGAACGGCTATTCACTTACAGATGATGCCGCGCAGATGATTCTGGACATGGTAGACAACAATACTCTTGCGCTCAAAAATGAATGCTCGCGATTTTTCCTGTGTCTTGAAAAGGGCAAGACTGTAACTCCGGAGGATGTAGATTCCTTCCTTACACATAACCGCGAAGAAAATGCTTTTACATTATTTAAACAGATGATTGGTTCTTATGAAACAAGCAGCGAGCGTCTGGAAGAAGCACTTGAGGTTCTTCAGGGCATAAGGCTTTCTAAGGACAGTTCTTCTGTTCCGCTCATTGCGGGGCTTGCTTCTTGCTTTCGCAGACTTGTTTTGTGGCACCGCCTTAAGGATGAAAGCGGCAGCTACGGTCCGGATGATGCAACCTTAAAATCAAATGGCTTTGGAAGCAGTCTTATACAGGGTCAGTACCGCAAGGCCGCCAAAATCTGGACAAAGGGACAGGCAACTGCAATTCTTGCAATTCTTTCTTCTACAGACATGGAAATACGTTCGGGTGGTTCTACCACCGAAGACATACTGCTGCAGAAAATGCTTTATGAAATTGTGGTCAAAAAAGGCGCATCTATGGCCACCGCAGAGTTTAATTAAAGCTCAACCCCGTTCAACAGAGTTTTTAACGACTCAAGCTCTTCCTTTGTAAGCGTAATGCCTTTTCCCATTTTCTGATGGTCACCAGACCAGCTGCGTATATCATACTTAGCGGGACGTCCACCCCAGGAAACAAGGTTCAGTTCAAGGTTCCAGCCGCCTTTGCCTTCGGAGACAATACCAATACTCTTTTCAATATTGAAAGAAAAATCATCAGCCATAACGACCTCCTTCAAGTATTTTAACACAATTTTTCTATATATGAAGTTTTTTTTGCGAATTTTACCGATAATAAAGTTGTAAGAATAAGTTTTATAGGTTAAAATAAATTAATTCTTTAAAATGTGAGGATTATTATGAAAAAATTAGCATTTTTTGCTCTTTCTGTTTTCTTAATACTGTCCTTAATTTCGTGTGGTTCTAAAAAACCTGCGGAAGATACTACGGAGCCAACACCTCCTGCAGTAGAAGAGACAATCGAAGAAACAACCCAAACCATCGAAGAAACTGTAAGTTCAACTGGAAATGAACTGGCAATTGCAAACATGGATGCTGCACGTCAGGCCGCAATTGATTCAGGAGCCACAGATTATACTGAATTCGATGCCCTTGAAGATCTTTATGCAAAGATTAAGGCTAAAGCCGACAACGGCGAAGATGTAACAGCAGAATGTAATGAACTTGCAAAGAAATATCAGGCACTTGCTACTTTGGTTAAAGCCTATGAGCTCAAGGATCAAATTGATGAACACGATGTTCCTCCTTTAGTTCAGGGTGCATACGATCAGGGAAGCGACGACCTTCTTGACTGCGAAGCTCTTTTTGAAGACCCCGATTCTAAAGCAGATGACATTCTTGCAAAAGCAAATTCTGCCTATGCAAGCTTTAAGACTGTATTTACAGCCCTTTCGAAGGAACTTGCAAAAGACGCACGCGATGATGCACTTGCTGCAAAGAAGGATGCAGACTCTGTAAAAGCCGCAGTTTCTCAGAAAAAAGAATATAACCGCGGTGTAGAGATTTTCAAAAAAGGTGACGCAAGCTACTCAATGATGGGCTTTGAAGCAGCCTACAATTATTACTCAGAAGCCTGCGACATTTTTGAACAGCTTTATGTAGACATTTTTGATAAGCGTGCCGCTGCTCTTGCTGCAATTGAAGCTGCAAAGAAGAGTGTAGAAGAAAGTGCTGCTGTTGCAGAAGAAGCAGACTTGGAAGCACCTCTTACAGGCGATGTAGACGGAATCGAAGATGAAGACGCTGTTCTTCTTGAAGACGATGATTACGCAGATCCAGAAGATGCCGAAGAGTATCTTAGCGAAGACATCTCTATCGGAGGTGATGCAAAATGAAAAAGTTAGTTACTATTGTTCTGGCAGTTTTAATGGCTGCCTCGGTTTTTGCAGTTAGCTACAAAAACAACACATATCAGAAGCTTGCCGACGAATATACAAAGAAAGCTGAAAAAGCTATGGATGCCGGTGAATATGATGATGCAATTGCTTATTCCCAGGAAGCACAGAAAAATGCAGAGCTTTCAAAAGCCTTTGTTGCAAGAATGATGGCTATGGGCGAAGCAGAAGACAATATCAAGCTTGCTAAAAACAGACTTGCATGGGCCGAAAAAATTGATGCTCCAAACATCTTCCCAATGGCTTATACAGCTGCCAAAGAAAATCTTGGTTATGCTGAATCTGCTTTTGATGATGAAGAATGGGGACGCGCAAATGAATATGCAAAGCTTTCGCTTGCTGCGCTTGAAGGTGTAGCAGAAGTAACTCCACTTCCTGCAGAATACATTGTTCGCCCTTGGGCAGAAACAAAGGACTGCTACTGGAATATTTCTGGACGCCCTTATATTTACAACAACCCGCTGCTTTGGGAAAACCTGTATCAGGCAAACAAGTCAAAGATGCCTAAGCCGGAAGATCCAAATCTTATCCTCCCTGGCATGAAGATGACTATTCCAAGTCTTACCGGGGAATACCGCAACGGAACCTACGATCCTAAAAAGGAATACGATACCTACGGAAAATAATTAATAGCATCGTACTACGTATCATCCCCGGGTGGTCCCTGAGCTTGTCGAAGGGTTCCTCGGGGATTTTTTTATATAGTATAATAGCGCAGTTGACATCAACGCATGTGGAAACTGCTCTGTTCCCATATCAGTTATAATCTGTTCTACCGGAACTTTAATCACGTTTACAAATTCATCATTGTCTAAGGACTGGCCCTGAGTGCACTGCAAGTCCTGCGCTAAAAAAATGTGCACACGGTTTGAAAATAATGCCGGATTGGGATTTACTTCTCCAAGCTTTGTAAGGCGTCCTGCCTGGCAGCCGGTTTCTTCCAAAAGCTCGCGACGAGCTGCAGTCTCGGGCTCTTCTCCCTTATCTATAACTCC
>JAFYDO010000295.1 GCA_017544745.1 Treponema sp.
ATTCTTTTACCTGGTCCACACTTGTAATCAGCGGGAACATAATTTCAAGATTGCCATAAACACTCGCACGGTAAAGAGCGCGGAGCTGTGTCTTCAAAATGTTTGGATATTCAAGACTCAGGCGCACAGCACGCAAGCCCATAAGCGGATTCTTTTCTTCGATATTTGGGAGATCAACCGAGTTAATCAGCTTATCACCACCGGCATCAAGGGTACGGATAGTAACAGGCTTATCACCCATAATCTGAAGAACTGATTTATATGCTTCAAACTGAGTCTGTTCACTGAATGAACGTGCAGCTGCATTAAGAGAAGCCCCGCTCTGAGCCATATAAAGGAACTCAGTACGGAAAAGTCCAATACCGTCAGCTCCTTCTGCAAGGGCAATTTCAGCTTCTTCCGGAGTACCAATATTTGCGTAGAGCTTAAAACGTGTTCCGTCTTTTGTAACGGCCGGTTTATTAAGGAAGGTACGTAGACTGAGTTTTCTCTGATACTCTTCACGGATTTTTGCTTTATATTCTTCTATTGTATTGCGGTCAGGACTAACAAGGATTTCAGCATCCTTACCATCAATAATTACAGTTTCACCATTGCGAACTTTCTTGCTGATTTCTTCAAGGCCGACAACAGTAGGAATTCCATAGTTGCGGGCAAGAATTACCACGTGGCTGGAAACACCGCCTTCGCTAAGGGCAAGTCCGGCAATCTTTCTTTTGCTAAGGATGATTGTATCAGCAGAACTTAGGGAAGTTGCAAGAATTACAGAACCATCCGGTACGCTATTGATATCAAAAGGATGGATATCAAGCATTTCATCAAGAACGCGGCCAAAAACATCAGTTATATCCTGGGCACGTTCAGAAAGGTAGTAGTTACCAGCCTGACGCAGCTTTGCCGCATATTCTTCTGCCTTAAATTGAACAGTATATTCTATATTAAAAAGCTGATTTTCATAAAAGTCGCGGACTTCCTGTTTGAATACAGGGTCTTCGAGCATAAGGATGTAAGTCTCAAAAACTTCGCGCTGAGCTTTATCGCGTTCGCTGGTTTTGGAAAGAGAATCCAGATGCTCAGAAAGTCCGAGCGTAACGGTCTGAACTGCAGCCTCAAAACGGCTCCAGCCTCTATTTATCTGGTCGATGTTAATGTGGTGCTGCGGAATTGCACGTTTAACCGGATCAGGAATAACAAATGCAGTTCCAATTCCAGTTCCGTCGGCCGCAGGGATTCCGAGAAATACTTCCATAAATTTGAATTATACAAGAAAAGAGATTATATTTAAAGATATGGAAATGATGGCTATTTATCAGCTGCCGTTCAGGCAGGCTTTTTTGATTTTTATAATGTTCAGCGTTGTAGGCTGGATTTCGGAAGTGCTTTATGTGGGCATTTTTCACGAGCACAAATTTGTAAACCGCGGATTTTTGCACGGACCTCTCTGTCCTATTTATGGCTTTGGCGGAGTTGTGATTTTGCTGCTTCCGGCGGCTCTTTATTCCACCTGGATTCCGCTCTTTTTTGCTTCTATGATTTTGTGTACCATCGTAGAATATTTTGTCAGCTGGATTATGGAGAAGACCTTTCATGCCCGCTGGTGGGATTATTCACATTATAAATTTAATTTGAATGGCCGCATCTGCCTTTTGAATTCGGTGCTCTTCGGCTTTATGGGGCTGGGCGTAATTCATTTTGTTTATCCTCAGATGCTGCGCTTTTTAAACTGGCTTGGAGATTTTGTGACTATGATTTCCAGCGATCTGATTGGAGTAGCTCTTGCAGTAGATATGATTGTCACTGTCCGCAAGCTCGTTGACTTCAGTGCAACAATGGAAAAAATCAAAACCTTTGGCGAAAGTTTGCGAGACCATTATGGCAGTGAAACATGGTTCAGAGGAGAGAACTTTGAAACAATGCTTGCTTCTGTAAAAGAACACGCTGCTACTGGTAAAGATATTATCAGCCAGAATCTTCTGGATAAAATTGAAAAATTCCAGACTGCCCGTAACAAGGCTGCCGAAAGCTTTATGGCTCACTTCCCAACTATGAAATCAATTCAGTATAAGGATGAGCTTGAGCATTTGAAAAACCGCGTGAAGGCGAGAGTAAAAGCAAAATTCACAAAATAACTGTCACCCCGAACTTGAACTGTCACCCCGAACTTGTTTCGGGGTCTCTTGCATATAGATGCTGAAACAAGTTCAGCATGACAGGTTGGCTTTTTTCCTTGACTTCTCTTTCTGTTTCTACTTATAATAACGGTATATTTATAAATTCAGGAGTTTATTTTGGAACAGAATCGCGAGAATATTGGTAGCCGTCTTGGCTTTTTGCTTTTGTCGGCTGGTTGTGCTATTGGTTTGGGAAATGTATGGCGTTTCCCTTATATTACTGGTAAATACGGCGGAGCAGCCTTCGTTTTGATTTATCTGGTTTTCCTTGCAATTTTGGGATTGCCAGTTATGGTTTGTGAATTTGCTGTTGGTCGTGCTTCTAAAAAAGGTATGGGTGGTGCATTCCAGGCACTCGAACCAGCCGGAACTAAATGGCACATTTATGGTAACCTTGCAATTATTGGAAACTATCTTTTGATGATGTTCTACACTGTTGTTTCCGGATGGTTCCTTAAATATTTCTTCCAGATGATTGGCGGAAAGTTTGTAGGTCTTAGTGGAGACGACATTGTAAATGTATTTGTTGGCGAAACAATCGGTAACCCAACAGGTCTTTTGATCTGGATGGTTGTTGTAATCGTTATCGGCTTTGGTGCATGTTTCCTTGGTCTTCAGAAGGGTGTTGAACGCATCACAAAAATCATGATGTCTGCACTTTTCGTAATTATGATTGGTCTTGCAATCTACGTTGCTTTCATTCCAGGCTCTGGTGCTGGTTATGCCTTCTACCTCAAGCCAGACTTTAAGGCTCTTGTAAGTGGTGAACATGGTCTCTGGGACACAATCTATGCTGCTATGGGACAGGCTTTCTTTACTTTGTCTCTCGGTATTGGTTCTATGGAGATTTTTGGTTCATATATTGAAAAGGAACATTCACTCACAGGTGAAGC
>JAFYDO010000296.1 GCA_017544745.1 Treponema sp.
TGGCATTTACGCAAAAACTGAACATAACGAGGTTGCTCCGGCCCAGCACGAAATGGCACCTATTTTTACAACGAGCAACCTTGCCGCAGACCAGAACCAGCTTACAATGGAAATTATGAAAAAGGTTGCACGCCGCCATGGCCTCCTCTGTCTGCTCCACGAAAAGCCTTTTGAAGGTGTAAACGGAAGCGGCAAGCACAACAACTGGTCTATTGCAACAGATGACGGCGAAAATCTTTTTTCTCCTGGTAAGACTCCGCGCGACAACGCACAGTTCCTTTTGTTCTTAACTGCGGTTATAAAAGCGGTTGATGAAAATCAGGACCTTCTGCGCTATGTTGTTGCAAGTGCAGGAAACGACCATCGTCTTGGTGCCAACGAAGCACCTCCAGCCATCATGTCTATTTACGTAGGCGACGAGCTGGATGCAGTTCTTAAAGCAATCAAAAACGGAACAGACTACAGCGGCAAAAAGGGCAGCAAAATGTCTATCGGTGTAGATGTACTTCCTCTTATTCCAAAGGATTCTACAGACCGCAACCGAACTTCTCCTCTGGCATTTACCGGTAACCGCTTTGAATTCCGTTCCGTAGGCAGCGCCCTTTCTATAAGCGGACCAAATACAATTCTCAACGCAATTCTTGCTAACTCCCTGTGTGACTTTGCAGACGAGCTTGAAAAATCAAAGGACTTTGACAAGGATTTACAAAAGCTCATCAAACGCGAAATTACTGCACACTGGCGCATTCTGTTTAACGGAAACGGCTATGGCAAGGAATGGATAGAAGAAGCAGAACGCCGCGGCCTTAAAAACTACCGCACAACACCAAAAGCAATTGAACATTATCTGGACGAAAAGAATGTTAAGCTTTTTACACGCATGGGCATTTACACTCCCGAAGAGATGAAAACCCACTACGACATTAAGCTTGAAAAATACTGCCAGGTAATCAATATAGAAGTAAACACCATGCTGGAAATGGTTCACAAGGACATTATTCCGGCCGCGTTTAAATACATGAATGTACTTGCAGATACAGAGTTTAAGATGCAGCGTGTTTCAAGCATGTGCCAGGCAGGCGTAAACCTTTTGCAAAAGCTCAACGACCTTATAAACGAGCTTTCCAACAACGCAGACGCTCTGGACGCCCAGCACATCAAGACAAACAAAATAGAAGATCTTATGAAACGCGCTCACTCATACGCAAAAGCCGTAATTCCGGCAATGCAGGCAGTACGCGATATTGCAGACCAGATTGAACCGCTTCTTGGCGAAGAATACAAGCCTTTCCCTAGTTATGAAGATTTGCTTTACAGCGTTCAATAAAATAAAACTAACTCACAGGAGTTCATTATGAAACAATTTGACGGATTTATGCATGGAGTAAACCTTGGCGGCTGGTTCAGTCAGTGCGATTACTCAGAAGAACGCTACAACAATTTTATTACCCAGAAAGATTTTGAAGTTATAAAAAGCTGGGGGCTGGATCACATACGTCTTCCTATCGATTACAATCTTGTTGAAACTAAAGACGGACAGCCTCTGGAAGCCGGTTATAACCGCATCCAAAACGCTATAGACTGGTGCAAAGCTAATAAGCTTAACATGATTCTTGATTTGCACAAGACTGCAGGCTATTCGTTTGACCAGGCACATAACGAAGCAGGCTTTTTTGACAGCGAACCACTCCAGGAACGCTTTTATAAGCTCTGGGAACAACTTGCAAACCGCTTTGCTACTGCCTTTGACGGAAGCGGTAACGAAATCTGTTTTGAACTTTTAAACGAAGTAACAGAACAGTCTTACTGCAAAAAATGGAATGCAATTGCCCGCACCTGCATTGAGCGTATACGTGCCATTGCTCCATCAATCAAAATCCTGGTGGGAAGTTACTGGAATAATTCACTTGCATCGGTAAAGGATCTGGATCCTCCATACGACAGCAATATTGTTTACAATTTCCACTGCTATGACCCGCTTGTATTTACACATCAGGGTGCAACCTGGATTCCAAAAATGAATGCAGACTTCCGTTTTGCGCTTAATTCAAAATTTTCAGACTATATAAAGTATACAGAAGAAAAATGCGGACAGACTGGAACTTCCTTTGACACCTTTGCTCCGGACGCAACTGTAGACCAGAACTACTTTGAAACTATTTTTGCCGAAGCTGTAAAGATTGCAGAAGAAAGAGATGTTAGACTTTACTGCGGTGAATATGGTGTAATTGAAAAGGTAAATAAACCTGACACGCTCGAATGGTACCGCCTTATTTCCAACAGCTTTAATAAGCACGGAATTGGACGCGCAGCCTGGAGCTACCGCCAGATGGACTTTGGTTTAAGCGACGCCCGCCTTGATGATGTAAGGGACGAGCTGGTCCGCTATCTGTAATAGTTTATTTATTAAAATTATACTCAATCAGTTCGGGGTGGTACTCAAAATGCATGTTGTCGTAGATAACCCATTTGCCGCCCCAGATAAAGCCTTCTTCTTCAAAAGCATTTATAACTGCATCCGGAGGCATCCAGCGATTTCTTAGCGGCACCAGCATCCAGGTTTTGGGATATTTGTCTGCGGCCCAGCTCCAGAAAATCTGTTTTCCTCCCTGCGATTTTGGAAGTATATCCAGCGCAATTCCAAAGCTGTGGAATGACTTGCGGTTTGTTCCGTCTATAATTCTCCAGCTGTAGGCATCGGTAGACTTAAGGTTATCCAAAAAAGCCTGAACCTCGCTGTCTGTTTTTGCAAGTGCATAGATTTTTGTTTCTACCCTCTTGAGCGGCTCTGTCATGCGGTTGTGCACATTTGTTTTTTTACCAAGAAAATCTATGCGCTTTATATGGGTTTCCAGCGAACGCCTGGTTGCAGAATCATAGATTGCATCAAACAAAAACATAGGAGTGCCTGCCCCGTTTTTGCGGCTTTCTTCCGAACTGAATTCCTGAATGCGTACCTTTTCTTCTTCCGTATAATCTGCGGGATCTGCCAGCTCCTTTGTGTAACTGTACAAGAGCGGCCAGTACTTGTCTTTATTCACAAGCTCTTCGGCAGGCAAAAAGCTTGCATTAGCCCAGTAAAATTCTGTTGTAGTCCCGGGGCTTGTCTTATCTCCCGGAACAGATGGAACCGTAACACTTATTATCCAGTCGCCGGCCTGTCTGTCATAACGACGTTCAAAGGTTATATCGGGATAGGCGCGTTCAAAATACTTGAGGTTACCAATGCCTATGAACGTGTTTTGAGCCTGTGACTGGGTTTGCGTCTGGGCATACAGGGGCAGAATGAGGATAAATAAAAACGCAAAGGTCAGTTTTTTCTTCATTATCTTGAAATTCTGAATTTACCGAACAAACCTTTTATATCGTGCAATACCCCGCTTAAACCTTCCGGATTGCGCATGATGATTACCAGTGCACCTACAATAAGAGCAAGAATTATGAGCACAAACAGTATGCGTTTCCACGGGAACTTTTTGCTTGCAAACGGATCTTTGGCAGAAAGGAAGGCTCGTGACGGATGATTTGGCAGGTGTGTGAGCGAACGACCAAGTATTGTAGAAATCTTGGTATTGCCGTTTATAGCCCAGCCGCTTGCATCCAGAATTGGAGCAATATTACGCTGACGCAGCTTTAGATAAGCCAGAATCATAGACGGCAAAGAAATAAGCAGCAGAACAAGAATGATAGCAAACGGAAGCTTCCAGCCAAGCTTAAACAGGTTTGCAAAAACGCCGACAACCAGGGTTGTAATTCCACTTATGGCAACGCTCAAAGCTGCAATTGTACCAACGTCAATTTTCTTTGGAATTGCGGCAGTTGCGGCGGCGGCCTGTGTACTGTCGGCAGGAACCTTAGCATTGTTCACAGTATCTGTAAGCTTGGAGTTTACAGCGCTTTCTTTATCTGCAGCAGCCTTTGCAATTTTTTCCTGAATAAGGCGCATGAGCTTTTTGTAAGGACTAAAGAAGGCCTGCTTAATGTTCACAGGATTTTCAATAATCTTTACGATTGTTGCATCCCAGTCGCCGCCTTCACGGTCAAAGAATACTCCGTTACGGCCTATAATAATGTTGTCTGTATTTCCGTTAGAAATGAGGGCTGCAATCTGCATCTTTTTGTCTGTATTGCCGCGCTTTGTACAGTCACAGTAAACAAGGAAACACTGACTAAGAGCAGCCATAGTTCCGTGCTTTGCTATATCTAAAACCTTCACACAAAGGTCGCAGGCACGGCCGTCCAGATACAAGGTTCCGCACTGGAAGATTGCTTTTTCGCCGAGTGTATAAAATTCTTCAAAAGAAACAAAGTTCTTGAGCAGCTCTACAAAGTCGCGTCGCAGCAAAAGCATTTTGCGAAGCTCTACCGAGGCAAGCGCTACAGGAGGACGGCTTTCTTCTTCATTTAGCAGAGCGTCAATTTTTTCTTCATAGCCACCGTTTAGAATTTCTGTAATGCGGTCCAGGCCAAGAGAGCTTACTTCATTTTCCGGCATTGCAGTGTACCAGGTTTCGTATGGCTTAAAAAGCTCTTCAATTTTACGCCAGTTTACTTCTGATAAAGAAGCTATATCCTTGCCCATAAGCGGCTTGGTAACAGTTTCCTTAAAATCAGCAATTGCATCGCGCCAGGCAGGATTTACAGTAGCATCAAGCGGGAGTGGTTTTCCTCCTTCGCAGGTTGCAACAGGCAGCAGGGCAAGATGTTCAAGATCATACAGTTCACCATTTTCGTCCAGGAACATGGTATCTGTTTTTGCTTTCATTATTTCTTTGGAGTCACCGTCAAAATTGATGAGAGAACAGCGGAGGTAATAATCGTTTACCTTATCCTTTACAGCCATAAAACTTTTGGCTGCAGTATCTGTGGCATCCTTTAAGAAGAAAATCTTAGGGTCATCCTTTGCACCGCTGTCGCGCCATTGTTTGAGCGCACGTGCATTTTCAAAAAAGTCTTCTTTGTTCTGGCGGTTGATTCCCTTTGCACCGCTTATGTCATCAGTTCCGCCGGTACAGGTAATAATGTCCTTTATAACACCTACAACAGCTTCATCGCTTACGCATTCTGCAGGAAGTACGCCGTCTCCATTAAAAACATTTGGTGCAAAAAGCTTGTCGTTTACACCAAGGTCTTCCAGCGTAAGTTCTTCCGCATCGCTTTTTCCAAGAATCTCAAGTACAGATTTTGCAGAGTCCAGAGGCGAATGTCCGCACGCAAAAGGCTCAGTGCTCATCGCATCAAGAGGAATGGAATCTCCCTTCTGCATTATTATTTCTGGACGGGAAAAATACTTTTTTATGTAATCAACTGCTTCCAGAATCTCCGGCTGGCGTACACGTCCGTTTTTGTCGGCATCCAGCACGTTTAAAGTTTCTTCGCTAAATTCCAATCCCTGAACAGGGCATGCAAGAGCAGTCCACATTTTAGGGTCCAAGTCGCGGAGGTTCAGAACATCATCAATTGTCGAAATCTTTGCCTGAATAAGTCCGCCGTTCTGCATAAAGTGATATGAATATTTTTCGTTGTTGCGTTTCATAATTATTATTTTAACACAGATTTTTAGGTATTGCGAGCGTCTTGCGGGTATTGCATAAAAAAACATTGAAATATCCACTTCCAAGTGATAAAATAGATTAATTGAGGTTTGTATGAAAAAGATATTTAAGAACATTTCATTAGTTTTATTTACATTAACTTTATTTATGCTTGCAGGCTGTGGTTCTAAGCCAAAAGCAAGCAATCTGCCTCCAGAAGAAACCGATGCCAGATTTGTTCTGATTGCTTCGGGCAATGCAAGACTTGTTAAGATTGATCTTCCAAATAATCAGATTTTACCGGACACAGAAATAAAGGCTCTTAAAGCTGCAAGCCTCGACCTTAAGATTTATTCAGGACGCAAGCCTAAGGATGGCGGTGCAGACGGCACTCCTGTTGTATCTGTAAGCTTTGATCTGCTTAAGGACAGCGACAAGCTTCTTAAGGGTTATGATTTAATGGCTAACGAAAAAGAAACCAAGATTTCTGCTGCAGATTTGAACAAAGCCCTTAGTGCAAATCAGTACTATTATGCAAAGGGAGAAGTTCTGGCAACTACAAGCAGCAAGGAAAATAAAAAGATAATAGTATTCAGTAACGATACAGTTTACACACCGCTTGCTGAATAAACTTATGCCTCAAAAAAAATTCTCTCTTGATTCAAAGCCCGTACGCATTTTTCTCATTGCACTTTGTGTTGTACTTACTTTTATTTTGTATTTTCAGCGACGTACCAAAAATTACTATAAGGAAGCCGCAAAGCTCCCGTTTTATAATGTCCAGCCTGCCGAGGTTGCAGACGGAACCTACCGCGGAAAAACCTATACCAGTTTTTTGCATGTGCAGCTGGATGTGACAGTGCAGGACGGCACAATTACCACAATTCAGATTATTGAAAACGAAGGTCTTGGCGGAAAAAAAATAACCCCGCTTCTTGATGAAATTATTGCACAAAATAATTCTGTTGTTCCGGCACTTAAAGGCGATGAGCTTGCTTCCATTGTTTTTATTGCCTGTGTTGATGATGCCTTGCACAAGGGTGTTTCTGAGTAATGAGTAAAAATGATTTTCAAAAACAGCTGGATGCGCTTTTGGAAAACCTGCAGGGCAAGCCTACACTTTTGCTTCATGCCTGCTGCGGGCCCTGTTCTTCCTATGTGCTCGAATATTTGAGCAGCCGCTTTGAAATTACGGTTTTATTTTATAATCCAAATATTTACCCGGCCAGCGAATACGAGCGCCGTCTAGAGGAGCTCAAGCGTTTTTATACTAAGTTTGTGCCTGCCCAAAATGTACAGGTAATAGAAGACCCCTACGACCCGGAAGAATTTTACACCGCCGTTGGAACCCGCGAAAATCCCGAACTTGCAAAAGAGGGCGAACGCGGTGAACGCTGCAGACGCTGTTATGAATTACGACTGCGCCGAACCTACGAATATGCCTGTGCCCACAATTTTGACTATTTTTGCACCACACTTTCTATAAGCCCGTTTAAGGATGCGGGTATGATTAATGAAATTGGAACTGCCCTTCAATCTGGGGTCCCTGAGCCTGTCGAAGGGCCAAAGTGGCTCCCATCCGACTTCAAAAAGAAAAACGGCTTTAAACGCAGTCTTGAGCTTAGTGCCGAATATGACCTGTACCGTCAGGAATACTGCGGCTGCGTTTATTCTATGTAATTTTTTCTATGTAATACATTTCCTTAACAAATTCACAAACCCGTGCTATAATTAACACTACTATTTATAGTATCACGCTGGCAGCAAACAAGAGAGGTGTTTTATGGCTAAAGGAAAAATTTCGTTAAAGACTGAGCTTTTAATTGGAACAATTGGCTCAATGATTATTGTTACTGCATTCTTGAGTTTTTGTTTCAAGATTGTAATGAACAGAGTTATCCAGACAACAACAGTCGATTCTGTAAATCAGACAATGGAAACTTTGAACAAAGAGGTTACGGGCGTTCTTGGTGAATACAATGACCTTGTTGTAAGTCTTTCGGACGGAATTACCTATCTTGAGCCGCGTGAAAAAATTGCAGACCTTGTAAACGGCATGGGTAAAAACATGATTGAAAATACCATGCTTTATTACGCAACCTACGAACAGCTTTGGGAAGGCGGAGACCTTTATACAAGCATTGGCTGGGTTCCTCCTGCAGACTTTGATATGCAGTCTCGTCTGTGGCATAAAAATGCAGTAAATGATCAGACAAGGGTTTGTTATACAGAGCCTTATGTTGACGCAAACACAGGCTTACTTAATATCACCTTGAGCTACCGTGTATTAAATGCAAACGGCCAGCTTATTGGTGTTGCTGCTGCAGATATTGTTCTTGATGCTTTGAGCGAAGCTGTAAAGGATATTAAGCTTTCTACAAACAGTGTGATTCACATTATTACAAAAGACGGTCTTTACCTTACCAACGACAATTTTGACAGCATCATGACCGAAAACTATTTTGACACTGTAAAGCTCACAAAGTACTCAAAGGACGAATACCTTAATGGAGAAGCAAAGGCCTTTGTAGACGGAAAAACCTTCTATGGTGTATGTCCTATTCAAGACACCGAATGGTTCATTGTAGTAGAAGGTCCAACCGAAGATTTCTCCGGCGAATATACAAAGCTTCTTGTCTACACAATCATGGGACTTATGGTTATTGCTGTAATCATGATTGTTGTTTTCTTAATTCTTTCTTCACGAGTTTCCAAGAGCTTTAAGGTTATTGCTTCGGGTTGTGAACTCATGGCAATGGGTGATTATTCTGAACGATATCCTGATTATATTACAAAAGAAGCTTCTTTGCTTTCAAACGGATTTAATCTTGTAACCGAGCGCCTTGAAGGAAACATCAACAGTATGAAGCAGTCTAAGGTTTCGCTCAACGAAGCCGGAGGAAAGCTTAGCAGCACAATCGAAGACCTTATGGCATCAATTATTGAGATTGGTGCAAGCATAAGCAATACCGGTACTAATATTCAGAATCAGACACAGAGTGTTGAACATACCGCCAAGAGCATTACAAAAATCTATAATATGATTCATCAGCTGGAAGAGCTGGTTCAGGCTCAGGTAAAGGATGTTCAGGGTGCTTCAAGTGCTGTTGAACAGATGGTTGGAAACATCAGCGAAGTTGATAAGTCCGTTGATAAGATGGCCTCTTCTTTTGATGTTGTAGAAACTACAGCACAGAACGGTGCACAGACACAGAGCGAGCTTCAAAAGCAGATTACAGAAATTGAAAATCAGTCTAAGCTTTTGAGCGAAGCAAATAAGGTAATTGCAAGTATTGCAGGACAGACTAACCTTCTTGCTATGAACGCCGCAATCGAAGCTGCACACGCGGGAGACGCAGGACAGGGATTTGCGGTTGTTGCTGACGAAATTCGTAAGCTTAGTGAAACCTCTTCTACTCAGTCTAAGACAATTGGTGCACAGCTCAAGAGCATCCAGGCAACAATCAGTATGGTTGTTCAGGCTACACAGCGCGGTGTTCAGGATTATACAAACCTTTCAAATGAGATTCACGAAACCGATAAGCTTGTTCAGCAGATTAAAGCAGCCATGACAGAACAGCAGCAGGGCTCTACTCAGATTCTTGATGCCCTTCATAATATGAATGACAGTACTCTGCAGGTACAGAGTGCTTCTCAGGAAATGTCAAACGACAGCCGTGCAATTATTGACGAAGTTTCGACCCTGCAAAA
>JAFYDO010000297.1 GCA_017544745.1 Treponema sp.
TACCGCGTGAGCATAGTTGCTTCCGAAGTTTTTTCTGCAGTAGGACTCATTGCCCTTGCGTTTTTGCCGGATCTTTTGCCCTCCGCGTTTGCAGGAATTATGATAAGCGTTGTGCTTTATGCAATTGGTAGCGGTCTGATAGAAGTTCTCTGCTCGCCGATTGTAGAAGCCTGCCCTTTTGAGAATAAAGAAAAAACCATGAGCTTGCTCCACAGCTTTTACTGCTGGGGATGGCTTGGAGTTACAATTATTTCCAGCGTGCTTTTTACAAGCTTTGGAATTGATAACTGGAAATACGTTGCCTGCTTCTGGGCGCTTATTCCTCTCTACAACATTTATAATTTTGCAACCTGCCCTATCGAAAAGCTTGTAGACTCCGGTAAGGGAATGACAATTGTGCAGCTGTTCAAGTCGCCGCTTTTCTGGGTAGCAGTTGTGCTTATGGTTTGTTCCGGTGCCAGTGAACTTTCTATGGCACAGTGGGCTTCGGCCTTTGTAGAATCCGGACTTGGACTTTCTAAAACTGTCTGCGACCTTGCGGGCCCCTGTCTTTTTGCTGTTACTATGGGAATCTGCCGTGTCTTTTACGGAAAGTTTGGCGACAAAGTTGAACTTACAAAGTTTATGATTGGCTCGGGTGTGCTTTGTCTTATCTGCTATATCATGGCGTCGCTTTCTCATAATGCAATTGTAGCGCTTGCCGGATGTGTGATGTGCGGATTTTCTGTAGGCATTATGTGGCCTGGAACTCTGAGTATTTCTTCCAAAAAAATCCCGACAGGCGGAACTGCAATGTTTGCGCTTCTTGCTATGGCAGGAGACTTAGGCGGTTCAATTGGACCGAGCGTTGTTGGAATGATTTCTCAAAAAGCCGGTGACAACCTGCAGCAGGGACTTTTCTTTGGAGGAATATTTCCAGTCCTGCTGGTTGTGTTTCTGATTATTCTTAAGTTCATGAAAGGAAATGAGAGGGCCAACTAAGTATGAGTATAAAATATTTTTCAATTCCACAATTTGATAAAACCGGAAAAGTCAGAACAATTTATACAACCGCCAGCGACATTGCATGGAATTATGAAGATCCAAAATGTTATGAGAATTATCTTGCACTCGGCGAGCAGCTTGGAATTACGCCCAGGGATATGATCAAGACAAAACAGCAGCATACAGACATTGTTAAGATAGTATCCCGTCAAAATGGAGGAGAAGGAATTCTATGTCCCATAGATGAAAACAACCCCAGCGACGGACTTATTACAAACGAAAAAAAATTTCTTTTATGCACTGTAGAAGCAGACTGCGTTCCCGTTTATTTTTATGACCCCGTAAAAGAAGTTATAGCAATGGTACACAGCGGCTGGAAGGGAACTGTAAAAAAAATCTCTGCGCTTACAATTCAAAAAATGTGCAGCACCTTTGGCTGTAAAGCGCAGGACCTTCTTGTTGCAATTGGTCCTCACATCTGCAGGGACTGTTACGAGATTGGTCAGGATGTTTACGATGAGTTTGGTCAGAGCTTTGACACAGCCGACCTTACAAAGATTCTCACCCCAAAAAATCAGGAAA
>JAFYDO010000051.1 GCA_017544745.1 Treponema sp.
AACAGCAGTTGTTTCTTTTGCTACAGTTGTTACACTCCAGAACAACGAAACCGGCAAGGATGAAGTTTATACAATCCTCGGTCCATGGGAATCTGACCCGGACAACAACATCATTTCTTACATGTCTCCATTTGGAAATGCCATCATGGAAAGAAAGGCTGGAGAAACCTTTACTTTTGTTGTAAACGAGCATGAATATAACTACACTGTAAAAGAAATTAATAAAGCAAAGATTTAATTTTGAAAAAGCAGTAAATCACAAAAGCTTAGGGATGTTTTGGAAGGATTATTTCTTCTGATTCATCCCAGCTTTCTATAATTCTTACGCTGCTTGAGGTTCCGAGCCTGCTTGCACCGGCCTTGAGCATAGCAATTGCAGTCCGTGCATTTCTAATTCCACCAGAAGCTTTAACTCCCATATCCCAGCCTACAACCTCGCGCATAAACTGAACATGAAATTCGCTTGCACCGTTTGGAAGCGGCTGACCTTCGAGTCCCTTTGGAGAAGCAAAGCCTGTAGAAGTTTTTACATAGTCGGCTCCTGCTTTTTTTGCACAAAGGCAGCAAAGCTTTAAGGTTTCGTTATCTAAGAAACAGGTTTCCATTATTACTTTTATTACGACAGAACGTCCGAGTTTGCCGGCTTCGTCACGGGCAGCCTTTACAACAAAGGCAATATCACTTCCTACAAGAGAAAAACGTCCGTCTACGGCAGCTCCAATATTAATAACCATATCAATTTCGTCCGCACCGTTCATAATGGCATCGCGGGCTTCCATTGCTTTTACTTCACTGGTAGAGGTTCCAAATGGAAAACCTATAACTGTACAGATTTTTACTCCGCTGCCCTCTAAAGCAGAACGCGCATACTGAATATAGCAGGGATTAATACAAACAGAAGCAAAATGATATGCGGCTGCTTCTGCACAAAGCTTGGAAATATCATGCACTCCCGCATTTGGAGCAAGAAGTGTGTGGTCTATATATGAAGCAATTTCGAGTTTTGTCATAAGAATATAATACAATAGAAAACTGCACATTGCAATATTTACATTTATGATGTATTATTTTTTATATACAACTATATTATGTTTATAGGGAGAACTGTATGTTTAAGATTACAGATGCATGTGTAAATTGTGGAGCTTGTGAACCGGACTGCCCGGTAGAAGCTATTTCAGAAAAGGATGATGCCCGCGTAATTGACCAGGAAAAATGTATTTCCTGCGGAACTTGTGTTGCATCATGCCCTGCAGAAGCTATTGTAGAAGAATAATTACATTCTAACAGTCTTTTGAATATTAAGAACCGTCTCCTGACTTTTTTAAGATTTCTTCTTCTTATTGCTGTATGTATTGCGGCTACTATTGTATTGGTATTTCCGTTATGGAAATTTTCAACAGGTGCGCCAAAGGTATATACAGCAACGGTTCTTATTATTGCGGCAATACTCCTTGTCTATCTTATAGTCAGGAAAATCATTTCAAAAAGTAGGAAAAGATGAGACATAAAAACAGGCTTTTTACGTCATTCACTTTCCTTTTCTTTTTTGTTGCCTCACTGTGTTTTGCACAGGAACCGGTAAACATTGATGTAGAAAGACTTCCCGAAATAACAACCTTATCTTCCCGCGACAAGGAATCTCTTTATAAAGAATACCAGAAAATCGTAGAGGACAATTATAAAGCCCTTCATTCTTCAAGATTAGAACCCGACATTCTTTTTTTTAAGCACACCTTTACCGCAGCCGACAAGGAAACACTCCACTGGGGCGAATCCCAGCTTATGTCACTTGCATCCCGCTGTAATATCACTTACGAAACCATAGCCAGCGTAAACGGACTTGAAAGCTCTACAGATGACCTTATTGGCAAAACACTTATTCTTCCTGTAGTGCCAGGGCTTTTTATAAAAGAAGATGCTGCTACCTGTAACAATAACTTTGAAACCCTTTTGCGCGAAGCGTATGCCGACCAGGAGCTTTCTCAAAGCCAGGGCTACTATAATATAAACGGTGTTAATTATGTCTTTTTTATGGACAAACGGCTTCCACCTACCCTGCGCTTCTTTTTTACAGATTCTGCAATGGGTCTGCCTCTGGCAAAAGATTCCTTC
>JAFYDO010000052.1 GCA_017544745.1 Treponema sp.
GGGAGTCCTGTAGCAAACGGAGGACCATCATAAAAAACAAAGTCCTCTGCCCCTTCTCTCTGGCTTACGGATTTCTTAAATATGTCATTATCCTGCCAGAATTTTAATACTTCTTCTTCCTGTTTAGGAAAATCAACTTTTGGATCAACCGGTTTGAAACTCATAAAAAGTCCTTTTAATAAAATTTTTAGTTAAAATATTATGCCATAAAATTAGAAAATATTCTATATAAAAATACGGTCTAAAAATCTTAAAATGACACTTTTTCTATTTTTGTCATTTTTAGTTGACAAGTTTTTTTTCATAATTTATAATTTAATTGTATGCCAAATTATTATAAGTTTAAACAAGTTATACCTATCTGTTTCGCATCTGATGATAATTATATTCCTCTTTTATCTGTGGCTATTGTTTCACTTTTGGAAAATGCGAACCCTAAAAATTTCTACAAAATTTATATTCTGACAACCAAGCTAAAACAGGAAAATATTGATAAAATCCAGAAATTACAGACACCTAATTCAAAGATTGAATTTATTTCTCTTGCAAAGGAAATGGATAAAATTCAATCAATGTTCAGTCTGCGCGATTATTACTCAAAAGAGACCTATTATCGTATTTTTATTCCAAATGTTTTCCCAGAATATTCTAAGATTGTATACCTTGATTGTGATATTACTGTATTGGGTGATATAAGCAAGTTTTACAATACAGAAATTCACGGTTATTATGTTGGCGCTGTAGAAGAAGAGGTTATGCAGACCTATGAAGTATTTGGTAATTATGTAGAAAAGGTTTGCGGAATAAACCGAAATAAATATTTTAATGCCGGTGTACTTCTTATAAACTGTAACCGCTGGCGCTTAAAGATGATTGCAGAAAGATTCGTTGATCTTTTGAATAAGGTTAATTTCCGTGTTGTTCAGGATGAAGACTATTTGAATGTTTTGTGTAAAAACAATGTAAAATGGGTTGATCTTGGCTGGAACAAAACCTCTTATGAAAATAAAAAGTTTGATCCAATGGATTTAAATCTTATTCACTGGAAGATGAACTGGCGTCCTTGGAAATATAAGGATGTTCTTTATGAAGAACACTTTTGGAAATATGCAAAAAAATCAGGCTTTTATGACGACTTGGTAAAAATGCGCGATTCCAGAACTGATGAAGACAAGGCCAAAGATGTTAAGATGTTTGAAAATCTTTCAAAAATGGCCGATGATGATGCAGCTTCTCCAAGCCGCTACGCAGAAACAATCGGTAAAACAAATACCACTAGAAAGATTAAAGATAAGATTCTTATGTTCATTAAATTCCGCAAGTTAATTAATTTAAGAGTCTTTAGAAGAAAGCTCTAAAATAATACATATAAATCTTGCCTAAGGAAAAAAGTATGATAGAAAAGAATCCAGAACGTCTTAAAATTCTTGCAAAAATTGAGGAATACGAAAAGAAAGGCTGGTTTTCTAAAGATGTAGAAGACGATCCTCCTACAATTCCACTTACTCCAGACAAGGTTGATTATCTTAATAAAAAGCTAAAAAACAAGCTTGCTACCTATTTTGTAAACATTGGTGCCAAACGTTTTATCAATAATCTGGTAAAAAACGGCCAGATGATAATTAAAGACATCAAAGGAATTGAAAATTTTCATGCAATTGAAAATTCCGGTGCCATACTTACCTGTAATCACTTTAATCCCTTTGATAATTTTGCAATTCACTATGCGCTTTTTCCATATATGTATAAGCACGGAAAAAAGGTTTTGTATAAGGTTATCCGAGAAGGTAACTTTACCAATTTCCCTGGTATTTATGGATTTTTCTTCCGTCATTGCAACACACTTCCATTGAGTGCAAACTTTTCTACAATGAAATGCTTTATGTCTGCTATGAAAACCCTGCTTGCCCGCGGAGAAAAGGTGCTTATTTATGCAGAACAGGGAATGTGGTGGAATTACAGAAAGCCGCGTCCACTTACACCGGGTGCATTTAAATTTGCTGCAGAAAGCAAAGTTCCGGTTTTGCCTATTTTTATTACGATGAATGATTCAGATAAAATTGACGGCGATGGATTTCCTGTTCAGGAATACACCCTTCACTTTTTACCTGCCATATATCCTGATGAAGCTAAATCTGTTAAAGAAAACATTCAGATCATGAAGGATAAAAACTATTCACTGTGGAAGGAAGTTTACGAAACAACCTATGGTATTCCACTCACCTATTCCTGTGATGAATAAGGAGAAATTATGCTGCTTTACATTCTGACAATCGGAATTGCAATGATTCTTGTTTTTCTTGGAAATTATTTCTGGTTTCCAATTGACTATTCACTTTTAAAAATTCTTTTGTTGGATTTAATGCTTCCTTTTTTGATGGTAGCCTGGGATGGAATTTCTGCAACTCTCATTAGACATGCGCTTCCAAACAAATGGTTTACCAAGGATGTAAAGTTTCATAATGTAAGCAAGGCTGAATGTAAGCTTTATGAAATACTTGGAATTAAATTATGGAAGGACCACGTGCTTGAGCTTGGAATGTTTACAAGCTTTAGCAAAAAAAAGATTGCAAATCCTAACAGCCCTGAATACATAGAACGCTTTATTATGGAATGTAACTATGGAGCTCAGGTTCATTTGTGGAATTTTATTCTTGGCTTTATTCCTATGCTGTTTTTCCCAAGAGAAATTGCTATACGTTTTATTTTGCCGGGAGCAATTGCTAATTCAATTTTGAGCATTTTGCCGCTTATGATTTTGAGATACAATGTACCAAGATTAAAAAGACTGCTTGCTGTACTTGAAAAAAAAGAAAAGCTTTACGCTACTCGCCAGGAAACTTCGGAAGCTTTACAGGAAAAATAGGCTCCGGATCGGGCTTGCGGCGGGCGTTGGCTTCATTTATTATCTGCATTAAATCTTCAATAGTTTGTTTATCGGTTAGCTTTTTAAGATAAGGCTCTGTGTCCTTTATCATTACAGTTTTATCTTCGTTGTAAAAGATGTTTGCTTCGCTTATTAAAAACGATGGCATTGTATTTCTAACCTTTTTGCTGCGACCATTTACACAAGAATAAATTGAACCATCTGCCTGTAAATGCTTTGGTACGCTGTAGGTATCATCCATATATTTGAAGGTTACGTAAGAAGCATCATAGTCCATATCTGTAAGCCAGTAGCGCACATCGTAGAATTTTTCTCCATCCACTATCAAAAGCGTAATATTCTGGTCGGTGGGTTGTTCGTACATTAAAAAGCCGTCGGAGTACTGGTAGCCTCGATAGAGATGTGTAGTCTCTAAGTCGTTTGGGGCCACTGAGGCTCTCGAAGGGTCGTCAACAATTAATGTCAAAGCATTCAAATAAATCTTATCATCAATAATTGCAAAGGTTGTGGTGTCGCTGTTGTGTTTGGAATAGGTAGTTGTAATCTGTAAGGCATCGCCTAGTTCAGTTAGTTTATAGGGAATAACTTCTGGATCTTTATGAGTTGCTGCATTGGGAGTACGGACCTGGACATCAGAAACATCAAGCGGTTCTGCGGCTCTGTCATAATACCAGCCGTAATAGGTTTTTAGGACAATAATAAAAAAAGGATTTTCATCGTCTGCAGCATTTTCAAAGAAAACAAACCTGTCCCTGCCTTCCCAGATTCCATTCAGTTTTTTTAGATTTTCCTGGGAAGGAAGTGAACTGATTAATGCAATAAACAGAACGACTAAAAATCCTTTTTTCATGTATATAGATTATCGGCCGATTTTAGTTTATACTTAATGCATGACTTATCTAGCAAAACTTGGTGAACTTACCTTAAAGGGTTCTAACATTCAGGAATTTGAAAACCTGCTTAAACATAATGCCGCAAAATGCCTTGAAGGAAACGGCTGCCGTATAATTTTACGTGCAGGACGCCTTTACATAGACTGCGACGAAGACAAGGCTCCTAAAGTAGAATTCATGCTCAAACATCTTATTGGTATTACAGGCTGGGCAAAATGCAGAACCTGCGAAAAAGATATTGAAGCTATAAAGGCAACTTCTCTTGAACTTGCAAAAATCATGGCAGAACGAGGCTGCAAAACCTTTAAGATTGATTCACGCCGTGCAGATAAAAGCTTTCCTATGAACTCTTACGAAATAAACTGCGAAGCTGCTGGTGACATAGAAGCACTCATGAAAGTAGATGTTCATAAGCCAGACTGCATTATTTATATAGAAGTGCGTGAAAAAGTATATATTTATACAGACAGCGAAACCGGCTGCCGTGGATTACCTGTTGGAAGCAGCGGAAAAGGACTTCTTTTGTTGTCCGGAGGTTTGGACTCCCCTGTTGCGGGCTACAGAATGCTGCGCCGTGGTATGAAAATTGAATGCTGTTATTTTCATTCTTACCCTTATACTTCGGAAGAAGCCAAGCAGAAGGTTGTTACACTTGCACAAAAGCTCGCATATTACGGAATTACAACTTACCTGAACATAATTCCTTTTACAGATGTTCAGATGCGCATTAAAGAAAAGGCTCCCGAAGCGTGGTCTACTTTGATACTACGTGTCTGTATGATGAAGGTTGCAAATATGCTGGCCCGCCGCTGTAATGCAAAATGTATAATTACCGGAGAAAGCGTTGGTCAGGTTGCAAGCCAGACAATAGAAAACATGACTGTTACCGAGCATTTTTCTGAATATCCTATGATGAGGCCCTGCTGCGGTCTTGATAAAGAAGAAATTATACGAACTGCAGAAGAAATTGACACTTACGAAACTTCTATTCTGCCTTATGAAGACTGCTGCGTTTTATTTAGTCCGCGTCATCCTGTTTTGCGTGGTACTCCGGACGAAGCAGAAGATATTTATAAATCACTTGAAGTAGATGATTTGATTGAGAAATCATATCATGAAAGGGAAATAATTAAACTGACGTTTTAAATATGAAAAAAGAAGATAAAGAACTGATATACGATTTACTCAAAAAGACTGATGCGTATGTAACAGGATATACTAGCCAGGCATTTGCTGTGCCTATGAGTTTTGAAGATGATGGGGAGTTGGATCAGCAAGTGGAAAAAACCGTGGTTTCTGAGCCTGTCGAAGGACCCACAACCAATGACGCTCTTACTCTTGATAACCTTAAATCAAAAATCCTGCGCTGTACAAAATGCCCGCTTGCACGTACACGAAATAATGTTGTACCGGGCGAAGGGGTTGAACATCCGGATGTACTTGTAATTGGTGAAGGGCCTGGATATGACGAGGATATGTCGGGTCGTCCTTTTGTAGGAAAAGCTGGTGTGCTCCTGGACAAAATGCTAGCAGCAATTGGCCTTGACCGTAATACAAACTGCTATATTGCAAATGTTGTAAAATGCAGGCCGCCAAATAACCGCGACCCGGAACCTGCAGAACAGTCTGCCTGTTCAGGATTTTTGGAAGCACAGATTCATATACTCAAGCCAAAAATGATTTTGTGTATGGGACGCATTGCAGGTCACAAAATGCTGGACAGTCAATCTCCGTTGAACCAGCTGCGTGGACAGTTCCATGATTATAACGGCATTCCGCTTATGGTAACCTATCATCCAAGTGCACTTCTGCGTGACCAGGCTTTAAAAGCTCCTGCATGGGAAGACTTAAAGGCATTCCGCCGCAGGCTCAACGAAATTACAGGGCAATAATGTATTTAGAAATAATACTGAACCTTCCCATAAACCAGGGATTTACATATTCATATACTCCCCCACAGGATGAAAAGCCGGAACTTGCCCCAGCCATTGGTAAACGAGCAGAAATTATGTTTGGTAATAAAAAGACCGAAGGTTTTATTATTGGTATGTGGGAGGAGCTTCCAAAAAACCTTGGCTTTGATCCCGCTAAGATTAAACCTATACGTCGTGTAATAGACAAAGAACCTCTTTTTGGAGATGAGCTTGTAGAAATTGCAAACTGGATTAGCCGCTATTATCTTTGCACTCTTGGAGAAGCTGTTTTTTCTATGATACCAAGCGGCCGTAGAGAAACAAGCGCAGGGGGATTTGGATTTGAAGAAGAGGTGTCGGGGTATAAGAAAAATGAACTTTCTGAGGAACAGAAGCAGTGTGTTAAAGAAATATTGGATCAGGTACGTGGATTGCCACTATACCATTATATATACGGTCCAACAGGAACTGGTAAGACAGAGGTATTTCTAACCCTTGCAGAGCGCATGCTTGAAGAAGGCAAAGGTGTAATCTATTTGGTTCCCGAAATTGGTCTTACAGGACAGGTTGTAGAAGCAGTAACACAGCGCTTTGGAAAAACTGCTGCAGTTCTTCATTCGGGGCTTACACCTTCACAGCGGCTTAAAGAATGGAACCGAATTATGCATAAAGAAGCACGTGTAGTTATTGGAGCGCGCTCTGCTGTTTTTGCTCCGGTGCCGAACCTTGGACTTATTATCATTGACGAAGAACACGACGGTTCATATAAATCTGGAAACAACCCTCGTTATCATGCAAGACAGGTTGCCATGCACCGTTGTTCTAACCTTAAGATTCCGCTTGTAATGGGAAGTGCTACTCCAAGTGTAGAAGCCTGGTACGGAATGAAAAACGGTTCAATAATCCGTCATACACTTTCCAAACGACTTGCAGGCGGTCAGATGCCTCATATATGGCCCATAAACCTGCGCAATTATAAAATAGAAGGTGCAATTTCTCCGCCGCTGGAAGAAAAAATAAATGAAGCATTAAATAACAAGCATCAGGCAATTTTGTTTTTAAACAGGCGCGGCTTTACACATTACTTTAGCTGTAATTCGTGCGGCTATGAGCTGGTCTGCAAAAACTGTTCTGTTCCACTCACCTACCATAAAGTTGAAAACCGTCTTAAATGCCATTACTGCGGATGGTCAATTGCAACACCGGACAGCTGTCCTCAATGCGGTTCTGTAGACATAGGGTCTACGGGTTTTGGTACAGAGTTTATAGAGGCAGAAACAAAAGCTAAGTTTCCTAATGCACGCATTGTCCGCGTAGATACGGATATTCTTAAAAACAAGGACCAGCTGCTTACAACCTTAGATGCGTTCCGTAAAGGTGAATATGACATAATGCTTGGAACTCAGATGGTTGCCAAAGGCCTTAACTTTCCAAACCTTGAACTTGTTGGTGTTATTCTTGCAGATGCGGGCTTACACATGCCAGATTTCCGCGCCGGAGAAAGAACCTTTTCACTTATTACACAGGTTGCGGGACGAGCCGGAAGATATTTTCCAAACGGAAAGGTTGTTGTTCAAACTTACAGCCCTGAGCTTGAACCTGTGCTTTTTGCATGCCAGAACAAAATTGAAGAATATTACAACAGTGAAATTGCACAGCGGCAGCTTATGGAGTTTCCGCCATTCTCAAGGCTTTTGCGTCTTGTATTCCGCAGCTACAACAGAAAAGAAGCATTAGATACTGCCAATGATGCCGCGCGTATCCTTAAAGAAAAAAAAGCAAAGGGAGTAGAAATACTTGGACCTGCAGAATGTCCTATAGAAAAAATTAATTCCTCCTGGCGCTACCAGATTCTTTTAAAAGGGAAATCTATTGTACCACTGCAGTCAATAGCACGCAGCCTTCTTATGGATTATACTCACAGTCAGAATGTTTATATTGAATATGATGTTGACCCGGTGTCTTTATTGTAACTCATACGTGACGACGTACACCGTCAAAATTAATCTTATACAAGAACAGTCCGGTTGGCGGTGCGGTAACTCCGGCTTTTGTTCTGTCATGGGCTTGGAGGATCTGCTTTAAGGCATCGTCATCAGCACCATCTTTATCAAGGTTTACAATTGTTCCGGTAAGGGTGCGGACCATTTTCCACAAGAATGCATTAGCTTCTATTTCAAAAACAAGCTGCTGGCCACCCCAGCGGTCTTCCTGCATAAAAAAGCGGGCACCGTCAATATAGCGGTTGGTAGAAACACTTTCGTCTCCGCTTGCAGCAAAGGAAGCACAGTCAATTTCTCCGCGCAGGCATTCGCACAAAGCATTAAGACGGCGAAGATCTGGTGTATAATTTGGTACATGCCAGCAAAAGCGTGCATTGTCTGCACTAACACTTTCACCAAGCCCAATAAAATATCTGTAGGTTCGACTCGTTGCAGATTTACGTGAATTAAAATCTTCTTCTACTTCACTTGCAGCAAGCACTCTAACATCATCAGGTAAAAAAGAATTGAGGGCACGTACATAGTTACCCGCCGGCATGGAATCAATTGGAGAATAAAAGTTTGCAGCCTGTTCAAGTGCATGAACACCGCTGTCTGTACGGCCTGAACCATAAAGAGTTATTTTTTGTTTACAAAGCTTTTCAAGAGCGGCTTCTAATTCACCCTGGACTGTACGGCTTGCCTGGCCGCCATCCTTGTCATCTTGTCGCTGCCAGCCGCAAAAATCGGTTCCGTCGTAAGAAACTGTCAATAAAATATTTTTCATTCTAATACTACAGGTCGTCGTCTTTTAATTCTTTAGTAAGGTTATCGTAAAGCGTACGCGCATGTTCCAAAAGTGGACCAGGCTTGTTTTTAGAAGATTTACCAAGACCAAAGATACGTGCAATAGAGGTTTTTGCTTCGCTAAGCTTTTTAAGACGCAGCTGAATATCTTCCTGCTGACCGTATTTAAATTCAAGCAGACCGGTAAGATATACAACACCATCCCAGCCATAGTTTTTATCCATATCTGGACCAAAGTTATTTAAGGTAGAACATTTTTCGGTGCGAGCCTGTTCGTTCTGCAAGGCCTGCTGGTAAAAGAATAAAGCCTTTCTGTAAAAAACCTGAGAAACATAATCATAATTATGATCTGCACAGGCATCATCAATTTCTTTACAAAGCCATGCAAGACGCAGACAGATAATTGCCTTTTTTAAAGTTGGCAGCATATCTACATCAC
>JAFYDO010000298.1 GCA_017544745.1 Treponema sp.
GAAGCGGCGGTTGAAACTTTGGGGTTGGATGAAGTCCACCACGGGATTCATGCTGCGACTTCGACCCGCGTTATGAGGCTGCTCGCCGACAGAAAAATCACTTTGAATGTCTGCCCTACGAGTAATATTATGTTAGGTTATGCTAACACGTACGAGGAATATCCAATAAAAATCCTTGTGGAAAACGGAGTGCCTGTTACGATTAATACAGATGATCTCTTGGTTTTCAACAGCACGATTGATGAGGAATATCTGCGTCTGTATGAAGCGGGCACTCTTACTGCAAACCAGCTGGATGAAATTCGTCTATGGGGAATAGGAGAAAAAAATGGAACTAACAATTAACCCGAATGGCATCTGGTATCACGGTTCAAATCAGATTTTTACTGAATTGAGAGAAGGCAGTACTATCACTCAGTGGAAGGAACTTGCCGAAGCATTTTCACACCAGCCCAACCGATTAAGTTACAATGATGATGGTGTAATCAGGCACAACGGAACCGCAAAAGGTTATCTGTATATCATTGATGAACCGATCACCGTCGATGTAGATGTCTATCAGCATCCGCACACCACAATGGATAAAAATGCCGAGTTTCTGACGAAGCGCCCGCTAAGAGTAAAGATGATTTGTGAGCTTTAAACTACAACTTTAATGACAAAAAAATCATTTATCGTTATATTATTTATACAACAACTATATCAAAAGCCGACAGTTGCTGCAAAGAACGGACTGTCGCTGTGATTCAAAGCTTTTCGCGTTCCCGCACAGAGGAGGCGTAAAGTTATGAGTCGCATCACCAATATTAAAAGACCTGTCATAGATTTACAGGCGACAGGTAAGCAAATCAAATCTCTTATGAATGCAGGTAAAATTACAGTGCGTGATTTACAAGGTCTTTTTGGTTTTGAATATCCGCAGGCAATTTATTCCTGGCTTTGTGGTAGGAATCTTCCAACTGTTGATAATCTTCTCATTCTGTCAGAACTTTTTGGAGTAACAATGGATGAAATTGTTATTCGAAGGTATGTTGAGATTGAAAGAAAAATGTCAGCGTGAAGGAGGGGAGGAATGAAGAATAATTTTAAATGGCACAAGGAACAGATTAATGGTAAATGGTACTCAGTGTGTGACCACAAACATGTTCCCATGATTGAACATACCAAAGACGGAAAATACAAGCTCCGAAACGCCAACGGCAAGGCAGTTTTGCACGAAGAATACAAAGATGCTGTAAAACTAGCGCTTGAGGTTTATGAAAAGTTTAAAAAGTTTAATAAGGAGTTTGAGGAGTAGTTTTTGGAGAGTTTTTACCTACTAAAATGCAAAAAACACTTGTTTAGTGGGTAAAAAATTTTATAAATTACCTACTAAAATAACAAAAATGATGTTTTAGTAGGTAATTTCATACTCAAAATGCCTGAATTTATTGAGTTTTGACCATAAAACCATCGTTTTTTACCTACTAAAATGCAAAAAGTACCAATTTAGTAGGTAAACCAGGCGACTCAACCCAAAAAAACAACCTACAAAAACATAAAAAACGGTGATTTAGTAGGTCAAACGTCAGAACAATGTTATAATATTGACTAAGAAAACAATATGATCCAGATAATGACTTCTGCCCATCCTCTGTGGCACAAAACAATCTCCTTTGCAGAAACCTGTTCCTGGCGGGCAGGTGCAGCGCTTGCACAAAAAATGCGTGAAAATGATTTTGCAGACAATGAGCGCGTCTTTATTGCCATAGAAAATGACGAAATCGCAGGCTTCTGCACCTTTTCAAACAAAGACGAGCTATCCCAAGAATATGATTTTACCCCATTCATCGGCTTTCTGTTTGTTGATGAAAAATATCGCGGGCACCGGCTGTCCAGTAAGCTTATTGACACTGCCTGCAGCCTTGCAAAAACCCAGGGCTTTACGACAATATACGTCATGAGCGGCGAAGTTGGTCTCTACGAAAAATATGGTTTTGAAAAATTGGGAGACTATGCTACAATTTACGGGACAACAGATCAGCTGTTTTCAAAATCACTTTAAGGTATAAAAGTATTCATGAACGACAAATTAAAACAGATTCTTTCCAATATGAAAAAGTACAACGCGGGAATTATGTTCCAGGAGGTTTTTGGGTTTGAGCCGGAAACCGAATATGATGCGCTTGTGATTGCGCCGGGGTGGAAGCCGACAAAGATCCTTAGAAATCCTGCATATAAAGTGACAGAGCTTGCAGTTCATTCTTATCAGTCAGGTTATCTTGTTGAAAAAGATGGTCTCAAAGTTGCCTGGGCTCAGGTTTCTTCTGGTGGCGGAAATATGATTGATAATATGATTATCTGTGCAGAAATGAAATTCCGAAATTTGATTTTCGCAGGTGCAGTTGGCGGACTTTCCAAAGATTTTGAAATCGGAGATTTTTGTACTCCTGAGGTAAATATTTCTGCAGTATATGCAAATCAGTATCTGCA
>JAFYDO010000299.1 GCA_017544745.1 Treponema sp.
CTCCATAAAGCCGCGCCTGTTCAAAATTTTTGTAAGCTCGTCGGTCTTAGACTGAATGTCCAGTGTAGAATTACTCTGCTGAAGGCTTATGTTCATTTTAGAAAGCGACTTGCTTTTTGTGAGCGAGCGCGTATATTCATAGTTTGAAGCAATTGTGTTTACAAGAACTTTAACAGCCACACTGTGCATAGAATAATTAGAAGTTGTAATCTTGCAGACCAGGTACCCGTAATTTTTTCTTCCGGAAAAAAGCGGGTGAATCATAAAGGCGCCCGGATTATCATTAAAGTATTCCGGCGGGAACGGAGATTTTGTAGGATTAAATTCCAGCCCTGTGTCGTAATCATGAATCTTTCGTTCAATATCAAGCATCATTGACACCGAAGCATTATGCGGTAAAGAAAATTCCTTTTCTTTTTCGACCATCACAGGCTTTTTATAAAAACAAACCATGCACAAAGGCATGTTAAGTGCAGTAAGAATTTTTTCCAGTGTGTTTGCAAAATGATGCAGGGTTTCGGAGGTTTGTGCCAGATCCAAAAGCCTGTAAATGCTTTCTATGGAATTGAGCGTATTAAAATACTGCCCGGTCATTTTTTTGATTCCGTTGGTAAAGTCGTTAGGATGAACTAACTTGTCGTTTGAATCGCGGTAAATATCATCGTTGTTAGTCAAAGGAACACAACCGCACGACTGCTTGTAAAGCGGCTCAACCGGAACATAGGTTACTTCAGGGATATCTTCTCCATTAAGTTTTTTGTAGGCAAGCTCCGCACCAATTTTTCCCTGCAGGAAAATATTCTGATTCATTGTAGAAAGACGAGGATGAGACTGGGCCGCATAGGTAGAATCATCAAAGCCAATTACTCTTACCTGCTCGGGAATATCTGCTCCAATATCAATAAGATGCTGCTGAACTCCAAGAGCTGTAAGATCGTTTACACAAAGGATTGCATCAAAATCAACCTGTTCTGCTTTTTTGTATTTTTTTGCAAGAACCTCTTTTGCAGTGTGCATTGAAAAGTCGCCATCAAAGACCAGTTTTGGATCCAGAGCCAGCCTGTTTTTTTTGAGGGCACTTTCAAATGCATCATAACGCATGCGGCTTTCTTTTGAACCGGTGCCGTTTGCTCCAAAAAAAGCAAGACGTTTGCAGCCATGCTTGTGCTTCATGTGCCATACAACATTGTCATAGGCAGAGTCGCATTCAGTAATCAGATATGATGAACCCGGAATCTTTAAATCTGCGCCAATAGAAATAATTGGTTTATCACGGAATTTTTTGAGAGTTTTTCCAAGCGCGTCTGTAGAAATTGTAGAAGAATATGAGCCTGTAATTACAATGACAAGGTCTACATCTGTAGAAAAAAGCAGACTTACACTGTTCCAGCTTTGATATTCATAATTACCGGAACTGGTATGAGGCTCTTTGGTTTGTGCTACAAAAAACTGAACATCCTGCTTGTCGCTAAAATACGAAAAAATGCCGTTTAATATTTCCAGGGCATATTCAACCGTAAGTGCGTGAACAAGCACACCAATTTTTTTCATATTACTACTATTATAAACCACTTTTTAGAAATTTGCCAACCATCTGTCATTGTCGGGCTTGACCCGACAATCTCTACTGAATATCTCGTGTTATATTCTTCAGCCAGCCCTTCTTCTTATAATGCATAAAAACAAAAGGCATTTTTTCAAACTCGTCCAGATACAAAATAAAGTAAACCCACAACGGTGGCAGCTTGAGTACAAAAGCTGCAATGAGTCCAAGCGGAACCGACACACACCACATGTTGATTGAATCTGCAATAAAACCAAACTTGGAGTCTCCGCCTGCACGGAAGATTCCGCAGATTAAAACAGTGTTTATGGAAGCACCGATGATAGAATATGAATTTATAAACAAAAGCACGTTACGGTAATGGGCTGCAGTTTCGTTGAGTGTTGCAATAAATGGAAGTACAGGGTAAAGACAGATTGTAAGGATTGCACCAAGTACCCCCGAAAGAATTGTAACGCGTGCAAGGCGGCTTGCATTCCGTTCTGCAAGAGGAAGGTCTCCGGAGCCCATGTATTTTCCAAGGACAATTGCACCACCATAAGCCATACCAAAACACAAAACCGAACCAAGCTGTCTTACAGTATTTACAACGGAGTTTGCAGCAACAATATCTTCTCCAAGGTGTCCAAGAATTACAGAATACATTGAAAAAGCAGCTCCCCATACAAGCTCGTTTCCTACAGCAGGCAGAGAATACTTAAAGAAATCCTTTGTAAGAATCTTGTTGCGGCGCAGCATACAGCCAAGGCTAAAGCGTACATCCTTCTGGCGCGAAGCATAAACAAAGCACACAATCATTTCTACAAAGCGTGCAATGGAGGTTGCAATTCCAACACCAAGAATACCAAGCTTAGGTGCACCAAACAGCCCGAAAATAAAAACTGCGTTTAGGCTTATGTTCAAAATAAGCGAGGTCGAAGAAGCAATTGTTACAATCTTTACGCGTTCAATACTTTTAAAAGCGGCCTGGTACATCTGCGAAAAGGACAGGAAAATATAAGAAAAGCTTGCAGCACGCAGATAGCGGCAGCCTTCGGCAATGAGAGGTTCTTCGTTTGTAAAAATGAGCATGAGGATGCGCGGATAAAAAAACGCCACCATAGCAACAATAAATTCAACTGTACAGCAGATGCGCAGACCTATTCCAAGCAAAGTTTTAATTGATTCGGTGTCTTTCTTTCCCCAGTATTGAGCACCAAGCATAACCAGGCCCGAAGAAAGCCCTGTAGAAATCATAAAAAGAATAAACGGAACATTACCAGCCAGAGCCGATGCCGCAATTGCAGTCTGTCCTACAAAGCCAAGCATAATGACATCTGCAGAATTTACCGCGGCCGAAATGAGGTTCTGAATTGCCATTGGAGTAACCACATGGCGTAAATCTTTATAAAAGTCTTTGGCTTCTTGTGTCATAGTTTTCTAAATATAACAGAGGAAGAGGGGAGTTTCAACTAAAAAACACAGCAACAAAAAAAACTTTGACATTCCGGGAGGTTGGTATTATCTTTATATATATGAAGACAAAGAATATTATTTTAGGTGCTGTTCTCGCTTTGATTGGCATTCTTATGGTTGCCATTCCAGATGCTTGTATTAAGGCTGTCGTAGTTCTTGTAGGTGCTGCGGCTGTAGCTTTTTCTGTTTATAATCTTCTTGTTGTCTATAAACAGAGTGAAGATGCTGTTTTCAAAAAGACAATTCTTATTAAGGGAATTATTACCTTTATTATAGGTCTTGTTGCAGTTATCTGTCCTTTTGTTCTTGTAAAAACCGTTGCAGCAATCTGGAAAATTATTTCTATTATACTTGCAGTTTACCTTATTCTTTATGGCGGAGTTAGCGTTTATTCTGCTGCCAAGCTCAAGCCTAATTTCCCTCTGGAAAGCCGCCGTCTTATTTTCGAAGCACTCATCTGTGTTGCAATTGCAGTACTGATGATTATTATTTCTCTTGATTCCTTCGTACGCGCCTTTATTCAGGTTGTAGGTCTTGGCGGAATCCTTGTAGGACTTATAATGATTGTTGTCGAAATTGTCGTAAGCAAACGCACTGGTCAAAAAGCTGATGACGCCGACATCACTCAGAAAATGGATCAGCAGGCTCAGGCCGAAGAAGGAACTGCGGCTGCTACAGATACGCCTGAAGAATAGTACCGGCAGCCACGTCATTGCGAGCGCAGCGTGGCAATCCATTGAATTATAACGTATTTTCTATTATTATATTCTCATAACAAATAAAAGGAGTGTTAAAAAATGGCACATTGCGTTGTTCCAGCTGCAGAAGAAATTTTGGACAAGGAGTACCCGGTCCTCGACAAAGGTTTTGTTCGCCTTGTTGATTATTTTGGAGGAGACCAGAGAATTGTTCAGTCTGCACGCGTTTCTTATGGCGAAGGAACAAAGAGCGTGAGCCAGGATGGAGCTTTGATTGACTACCTGCTCCGCCACCAGCATACATCTCCGTTTGAACAGGTTGTAATGACCTTCCATGTAAAAATGCCTATTTTCGTAGCCCGCCAGTGGGTTCGTCACCGCACAGGACGTATGAACGAAGTTTCGGGCCGCTATTCAATCATGAAAGATGAATTCTATGTTCCTGCAGAGGACAAAGTTTCTCCACAGAGCACAGACAACAAGCAGGGCCGCGCTACAGAAGCATTCGATAAAGAAACTGCCGATAAAATCATAACAAAGCTCGAAGAAGGCCAGAAGGCTGCTTACGAAAGCTACAACGAACTTATTGATAGTGGTCTTGCACGCGAAATTGCACGCATCAATCTTCCACTTTCTTTGTATACAGAATTCTACTGGGAAATGGATTTGCACAACCTGTTCCACTTCTTAAAGCTCCGCCTCGACAGCCACGCTCAGTACGAAATCCGTGTTTATGCAGAAGTAATTCTTGAAATCTGTAAAAAGGTTGCTCCAATGGCTACAGAAAGCTTTATCAACCATATGAATCACGGGGTAACCTTTAGCGGTGAAGAAATGCAGGCTCTCCGCGATGTTATGGA
>JAFYDO010000053.1 GCA_017544745.1 Treponema sp.
TCCTGTATTTTTCTTTGATACTGGTACTTTTCAATCTGCCTCAAAAAATGCAACCGCTGACAATTTGTATGTCTGTGCCATCCGCGAGTTCAACTAGAGGAATTTAGAGTATTTACACGCGGATTTCTTGTAAAATGGGCTTCCGCGTGTAAATTTTATGCTTTTTAATGAAGTTTTACACGCGTTTTCTTTAAGATGGGGTATTTCGCATGTAACAGGTAAGATTTGCTAACCTTTTTTACACGCGGTTTTTTAATAAGATGTCTTTTCGCGTGTTTTTACGTTATTAAAGGGGCGTTATACGTTCGCTATGAGGACTAACGAGTTTGCTTCGCAAACGTCGCGGCGTAAAAGGCCTGTGGGGTGTTACGGGGCTGATTTAGAAGGAGTCCCCCGTTAGAGGGGGTAGTGGAAGACGTAAAAAAAGCGATGGTTGATAGACCATCGCTTTTTTTATGGCTGTAGCGAGGGGCAGGCGCCCCTCTTGTATTTTTTTTAATCTTCCAGATTCTTGTATTCTTCGTACTTAGCTGCTGTTTCTTCGTCTACTTTTGTGAAGAGAGAAACTACTACAGTTACGATAAGACATACAATGAAGGCCGGGAGAATTTCGTATACGTCGAAGATTCCGCCGTGGAGATAGTGCCATGCTACGTCGGTAATACCGCCACAGATAAGACCTGCGATTGCACCAGGAGCTGTTGTGCGCTTCCAGTAGAGGGCAAGAATGATAAGTGGACCGAATGTTCCGCCAAAGCCTGACCATGCAAAAGAAACGAGTCCAAAGATTGAGCTTTCTGGATTAAGGGCAAGCAAAAGTCCAAGAACGGCAATTACAAATACGCTGATACGGCTGATAAGAAGAACCTTTTTGTCGTCGGCATCTTTTTTGATAAGTCCCTTGAAAATATCCTGTCCGATTGCAGAGCTTGCAGAAAGAAGCTGTGAGTCTGCGGTAGACATAGATGCGGCAAGAATACCACAAAGGAAGAGACCTGCAATAAAGGCTGGGAACATCTTAAGAACTGTTTCGCTGAATACTGCTTCCTGAGTTCCTGTTCCGAGTACCTTAAGGCCTGCTGTTGTAACTTCTGCCGGGTCTGCACCAAGGATGATTCCCTTGTTCAAAAGATATGCTGTACCAAGAGCACCGATTAAAACTGCACCAATGTAAGAAATAATCATCCAGATAATTCCTACGCGGCGGGCTGTTTTAATTTCTTTGTTTGAACGGCAGCCCATAAAGCGGATGATGATGTGAGGCATACCAAAGTATCCAAGACACCATGCAAAAGCAGATACTGCAGACATAGCACTAAAGCTCTGGTTTCCTGTGAATGACTTGAGCATTGCGGCACCGAATTCTCCGTTCAAGGCACGCTGGGTAAAGCTTTGTACCTGAGCTGTTGCGTTACCAAATCCACCGAGAGATGCAACGATTACGATTCCAGAAACGATGAAGGCAATGAAAATCAAAGAACCCTGGATGAAGTCTGTTGTACATACGGCGCGGTAGCCACCAAGAATTGTATATGAAAGAATGATTACGAATCCGATCAAAAGTCCTGTATTCCAGTTGAGGCCGAATACTGAGCGGAAAAGCTTTGCACAGGCAACGAATCCGGAAGCGGTGTAAATTGTAAAGAATACTACAATAAAGAAAACCGATACGATTGAAAGAATGTGTGTCTTGTCGTTAAAGCGGTTTGTAAGGAATTCAGGAATTGTAATAGAATCTTTATAAACTACAGAACACTTGCGAAGTGGTTTTGCAATAAAAAGCCATGCAAGGTATGTTCCTACAATAAGACCAATGGCTGTCCAGAATGTTTCTTTAAAGCCGCCAAGGTAGCAGAGGCCCGGGAGTCCCATCAAAACCCA
>JAFYDO010000300.1 GCA_017544745.1 Treponema sp.
ACTTAAATACAATCGAAGCACGCCAGGACAAGGTTACACGTGCAATCCGTTCTCTTGGAAAAGAAGAAGAAAAAAAATACGCTCCTTGGATAAGCGCTGTTGCAAAAATTAAGCCGCTGCTCCAGGACGGAAAATGCGCCCGCACTGCAGACCTTACAGACGATGAAAAGGCTGCCCTTTACGACATGTTCCTTCTTACAATGAAGCCTACAATTTATGTTGCAAACGTTGATGAAGATTCTATTGAAGCTCAGACAAACAAATATGTAGAAGTTGTACGCAAATATGCAGATGAAGAACATTCCGAAGTCGTAGTAATCTGCGGAAAGTTTGAAGCAGACCTTGCCGAAATTGACGACCCTGCAGACCGCAAAGACTTTATGGAAAGCGTTGGTCTTACAGAAAGCGGACTTGCAGTTCTTGCACGCAAAACCTACCACCTTATGGGACTTCGCACCTTCTTTACAGGAGGTCCAGATGAATGCCGCGCATGGACAATTCACGCTGGTGACAAGGCTCCAAAGGCTGCCGGTGTAATTCACACAGACTTTGAAAAAGGCTTTATTAAAGCCGAAGCATATACAATTGACGACCTTAGACAGTACAAGGACGAAGCTGCAATCAAAGCAGCCGGCAAGTACCGTCAGGAAGGAAAAGAATACGTTGTTCAGGACGGAGACGTACTTTTCTTTAAGTTTAACGTATAAATTTTCATTTTTTTTCAAATTTACTTCCTATTTTCCTCAAATTTTTCATATCTATATATAGAGGAAAATTTATTTACGCATGGAGGTAAAAATGAAAACAAAACTCATTCCGGGAACCGCTGCACTCATACTGCTTTGTACCTGCTGCACAGTCAACTGCGACAGTAAGGACAAAACTGCAAAAGCAGATACACAAACCAAGGCTACTACACAGTTCACGCTTGTAAACTGGAACCTGCAGACCTTTTTTGACGGCACAAAGGACGGCTTTGAATACAGCGATTTTCAAAAGTCAGGCAACTGGAATACACAAACCTACACTGTAAGGCTCCAGAGACTTTGTCAATTTATTTCTCAGGTAAATGCAGACATCTATGTTTTTGAAGAAATAGAAAACGAAGCGGTAATTCACGATATAAGTAATCAGCTGTCAGCAAGCGGGCACAACTGGAATCAAAAAAAATTCTGGAATTATTCTGCATTTGCAAAACAGGAAGAAACTGCAATTGGCATTGGAATTATTTCGCGCTATCCGCTTAGTGAGGTAAAGGCTCATGCAATGGACATAAGACTGCATAATCAGTCGCAGCCTCAGACAAGATATATGCTGGAAACAGCAGTAAGCATAGGCGGCCGCAAGGTTTTACTTCTTGCAAATCACTGGAAATCCAAATCCGGCGGTGAAGAAAAAAGCGAAATCTGGCGTGACTGGCAGGAAAACCTTCTTGCAAAAAGACTTGCACAGCTTACCAACGCAGCTGAACCAGACATTCCAATCATAATCTGCGGAGACTTTAACCGCGATGCTGCAGACTTTATCTGTAATTTTGAAGAAAACACCGGCCAGAACACCCTTCTCCGTTATGCAGATTTTCAAAGCACAGAGTTTATCCCAGTCCGTTCTCTGTGGTTCACATCCGAAGGAACCTTTGCAACCAAAACCGGCAGCTACTGGTATGACGACAACTGGGAACACATAGACAACATAATGCTAACCGGCAGCATAAGTGCTTCGGAGTTCAGGCCTATGACAGACTCCCCCTGGTCCAATGCACAGGGCATACCGTTTGGCTATAAAATTTATTCCGGAGAAGGCTGGTCTGACCATCTTCCGTTATGGGCAACCCTTGTTAACATGGCAAACACATTATAAATATTTGTATATAATACTGGCTCCCAGTCACAAAACGGGGGCCAAAACCGCCGCCTAGGCTGCTTGACGCTGTTTGTTGCATAGGAACTATTAAATGCCGCTCTCGCGGCATCAACAAACAGAGTCATTTTGTCCCCCGTTTTGTTCCCTCGCGCCAGTATATGTATATTTATATATAATGCGTTTGCCAGTACATATTTATACTGGGGTTCCGCATTATAAATACATAAAATCCAAATTGGCGCGAGGGAGGGAGCCATTTAGAATAGACTTATTTATAATGCGGAACCCCAACCCTTGTTTTTTGAGAAAGTCTTTTACTATACGCGAAAATCTGTTAGAATAGGGGGTATGGTTAAACAGGCAATTTTTCATGTAGAGAATACGGAAGGGGTCGTTGAACTGGCTCAGTTTCTTTCAAATGAAGGCTGGCAGATTCTTAGTGCAAACAGAACCGAAGAGATTTTGAAAAAAGCTAAGATTCCTGTTATACGGGAACATGCCCTGGTAGAAAACAATCTGTATCTCAACGATACTTCTTCCCTCATCAAAAGAATTATTGCATCCTCGTTCTACACTGAACCTACAGACAATTATGCACAGGACAGCAACATAGGCCTTATCTGCATGAATGTTGTACCTGCAATTCATTCAATCAATTCCGAAAAAAAACTTAAGTCTGTAACAAGACCATTCAACTTTTATATTTCTACACTGCTGCGCAATGCCTTTTTGAATCACGAAAACATCATCATCCTTAGCGACCCTGCAGATTACAAGGAAGCAATGATTCAGCTGCGCACAAACAGTGTTAACCCGGAATTTAAAATCCGGCTTGCTGCAAA
>JAFYDO010000301.1 GCA_017544745.1 Treponema sp.
AAAAATAAGGAGGGGGAAGCCCCCTGCGGCCGCACTTCGTTGCGTCCTACCCCCTATGCGGGGACACCCCGCAACGCCCCGTCCATCAATAAAATAAAGAAAAGAAATAGCTTGTAATATCGTCTTCATCCTGTCCGGACAGCTCATAGGAATTTGTATGATAAAGAATCACAGCTTTTGTATCCCCGGACAAAAAACGGGAAAGAACATATATGCCCGGACGGTTATCGCAGCCGCAGTAAACCCAGGTGGAATCAGAAGGATTATTAAAAAACTCGCGGCTTCTTTGATCCTTATATTGGGTTCCTTCCAAATTTCCGTGATGCGCAAAGTCCGTAGAAATCAAAAGAAAATTCTTCTTTTTGGCTTTATCAGTAAAATACGGTGTCAGGGCATCTGCAAGCAGCTGTGCATTTTTCTGGTTCAAAGGAGGCTCCCCTTCTACACCAATTACACAGATTTTTGCTTTTGGAAAATAGCGTGCTATATAGGGAATTAGAACATTTACCCCGTGCTCAACCGGGAATACCTGGCTGTCATATTTTACACCAAGATAATCTGCAATTGCCTGCTCAGTCTTTTCATCAGTATAAACAATTCCATTTTTTGTCTGCCAGCAGCAATTATCCAGCGACCATACCTGAGAAGAAAGCCCGTAATGCGAAGGACATATAATAAAAAAGGTTTCTACTTTTCTGCGCTCTGCAATTTCATAAAACCAGCGGTCAATCTGTGTATCTGCAAGAAGATGATGACTTACTGTTCCGGCCCAGACATTAGCATTATGCGGAGGCAGCGCTTCTATTTGAGGAGATCCAATTACAGAAGGAATCTGCTCCTCCAGATAATCCCAGGTGTTTATAATCTGTCCGCCGGAAAGTGCTTTTATATTTCTGTTATTTACCCTTGTGCAGCCCGTACAGATTACAGCAAGAAAAATAACAGAAAATATTTTTAGCGGAACGAAGCGTTTGTTGTTGTCTCTAAGAAGCATTCTTGTTCCCAAAAAGGCATATACTTATTGATATCCTTTTGATTCTGTTTGTATACCATATTCTTCCACTGCTCGTCTGTTAAACGGTCACTGGAAGACTGTGTAAATTCTGCATAAGTAAATCCATAGCCAATTGCAATACGTTTTCCACCCTGCGAATCATTAAGAGGAACGTAAATTCTTGAAGGAGAAGCAACGCCAACCTCAAGACAAAGGTTAAGATCGTTGTTTGTATAAACATCTGCAATGCAGGCCATCTTAAGTAACTCATGGTCAGAAACATAACCGTCACAGTGAATCAGAACAAGACGTTCGAGAGAAGAAATGATGGTTGGAATCCATTCAATATCTTTTTGCGCAACTTCCTGGTTTTCTGCTTCAAGCTTTACAATCTTCAAAATGCGGGTATAAAGCTCTATAAGATTCTTAAGGTATGTCTTGGTTTCGTCATCCAGTATGTCATAATAATCATAGATTTTCATAAGACTATTAACAGCAGTAAGAGAAGCTTCCCAGAAAGGAACATTCGGTTCTATATAATGAACAGGCTTTGGCAAAGGCTCTGTTCTATAGGTTGGATCAAAGTCTCCGTCGCCGGCACGCTCTGCAACAACCTGCTTTACATAAAGAATTGTATCATGCCGAAGTTCTGCCCAGGTTCCATGAGCGGAAAGCTGAGACTTAATGTTCCATGCAGGAGATTCTGTAAAATAAAAGCCTGCTCCCTGTTCAAAGGTTGCCAGTGTTTTTATCTGATACAATACCTGGTTATAATAACTCTTGTTCCAGAAGGTTGCGTCATAAGAATTAAATTCATTTTCAAATCCGTCAAGAATATCGCTTAAACCCGGCATAGTAGCATAATCAGTTTTGGCAAGCAGGGCGTCGGCTGTTCTTGAACCAAAGGCCTTCATTATATCAAGACCACGTACAATATCACGCGGTAAAAACCTTGGAGGAGAAACCTTTTCGTGAACAAGGGAATCATAGGTAAAGCGTTGTCCAAAAAGTCTCCAGCCCATAGGAGCCTTTGGCATTCCTGTTTCTTCATCAATTTCTGCATACTGGTCAAACACAGACTGTCCGGTTATTGCAGGAGGTCTTAGAGTGTCTGCACAAAGAGACATAAACTCAACTACATTATCTATGTTGGAAGCCCATTCGGAATAATCAGAAATCTGCTGTTCCTTCCAGAGCGGGCAGATATCATCAAAGCTTAAATCATCAGACAAACCGATGAGCATTGTAATAGGGTCAAAGAGCCATTCCCACTTATCATACAGCGAACGGCTTTTTTGAACAGTGTCTACAATAAGGGTAATCACTGCTTCTTTATCAAGAATATATTCCGGTGTCTGCTCCCCTTCCTTAGGCTTTGTAATTGAAAAATGAAGATGTCCGTACCACATCTGCGCCCTAAAGTAAGATTCAAGTACAGGATTTTTTGTATAATGTCCGCGCGCCTTGTATTGTGAAAAATCTTCGTCTTCCTTAAAGATTGCTTCTGTGTCTGGCTGAGCTTTCATTATCATTGCATAATCCTTTTGAACGACAGCAGGATAATCTGCAAGAATTGTCTGAATTTCACTTTCGGTTTTTTCTACATATTCAACCGGATTCCAGTAGGAATCTCCTCCAGTTTTTTGAGCAGCGGTTTTAAAAATTATCTGAGGAACCTGAAAATACTGTATAGCCTGTTCGCGGATTTTTTCCGGTGCATCTGTGCGTTCAGAAAGTGCTTCTATAAAGGAATCTGTAAGCTCTGCCATCTGCGGAAAAAAGTATTCTTCTTCGGTGTACTGAAGCATGCGGTCAAAAATCAAATGCTGGCAATGTGCAGCGAGATCCGTTGTTATAAAAATAGGTGTTCCTGCTTTTCTACGCAGTTCCGAATAATAATCCAGCATATCATCAGTTGAAACATAGGATCTTGGAGCAGTCTTTTGCAGAGCAAGCCTGTTATTTTCAAGACTCTGAACTACAGTTTGCTCCAGAGGAATATATCCGGAAACAGGATAGAATTCTTCAAACTTTCCGGCGGTTTCGTATAACTTTGCAGAAATACGGTTTTCTTCTATAGGTTTTCCAAGTCCATATAAATCTGCGCCAAATACCCAGCCCTTATTTCCGTTCCATTCTGTTTTGTAAAACCAGTTCCAGTTATCTTCAAAAAAGAACATACCTTCGGAATAACGGTTTTCGGGATTTGTTTTTTTCATTTTTGTATCTATTGGCAGGATGGTTGCAAACGGAACCTCAACTCCAAGCTCGTTTATATTTGTGTTGATTTCTGCTGTTTCCCCGTCAAAAGTAAATGCTTCATCAGGATAAAACTTGCAGACATAACTTGCCACAACTGCAGTTTCTCCTGACAGAATTCCCTGGTCCGATAATTCAGAAAAAACCATAGGGTCATCAAGAAACTGTTTGTGCGCATCTGTATGAAAAGCACCGTTTAAAATTTCTACCGCATCAAAATTATAGGCAGCGTCAAATGTGGCTTTTCTTGGAGGTTCCGGTTCTTCGGGTTCAACAGGAACAGCCTTAATTTCCTGAACAACAGGCTCCTGAATTTGAACAGGCTCTTCGTTTTCCTTTTCCTTTTTGCAGGAAACCATAAAACAAGTGATAAGACAAACTAAAAATATAATAACATTCTTTTTCATAATAATAAGTATGATACTTTTCAAATCAGGTGTCTATATGTAATAATATTAGACATGAAGAAAACTGGTCTTCTTTCTACCGCGTTGTGGCTCTTACTCCTTTGCACATCTTTTCCTGTATCCTGCAAAAATCATACAGAAATTCATCTGCATGACAGACACGGTCTTTCTTATTCTTATGTTAAACAATTCGCGCAGGCTAATGGCGCAGTAACCCTCATTCTCCTTGACTATCATAATGATATAAAACCTGAATCCGGGGCTGTAACAAGTTATAACTGGGTAAGTAAACTGGTAGAAGAAGATTATGTAGATAAGGTCATCTGGCTTTCGGGGAAAAAACTGCTGCTCCCAAACAGAAATTCAAGAATGGACTGGCTTAACCGGAATCTGGCAGAATGTTATCCGCTAACGGCAGACAAAATGCGTTCTGCTGTTGAGCTTGTGGATTGGTATGATTTACAGAAATTAAAAATTCAAAAGCCCTTTGTAATTACTCTTGATTTTGATGTTTTTACCAAAGACCCCGGAGATTCCCCGGAGCTTTTTGTGGATGAACTATGTAACTGGATTAAAAAACAAAAACCAGAACTTTTGACTCTGTCTCTTTCTGCTGCTTACCAGCCTGACGCAAAAAAGGCCTGGTCCTGGCTTAATCGGTTTATTACAAAATATTCAAAAGGAGCTGCCTGGTTCTTGGAAAGCGGAGACTTTGGAGAAATTGAAGAAAGCCGTGATGACCTTGAAGCACATAAAATCTGGCAGGAAAATCCTTTGATTTTTAAAAACCCGGAGTACCCTTTTTATTCGGGCGCCTATCTGTGGCAAAATTGTCCGGAGTCTTTACGTACAGCTTTGCTTAAAAAAAAGATTCAGGCAGGAAACGATCTGGCGCAGACAATAATTGACGGTTGGACCGAAGAAAAAAAGAACAATTTTTTTGAACTGTTCGATGTCAAAAAACAAAAGGAACTTTGTGAACTTGCAAAAAAGTCCATGAATAAATTTTTTGAGGGATCCCGTTTTGCTGCACCCATGCAGAACACTTCCGGGAATCTACGTAACTTTGGTGTTGCCGTGCGCTTTAGAAACAACGATGTAGACAGGGGTTGTCTTTCTTTATATGAAGGTATCTCTCAAGAAGATATTCCTCTTGCAATTGAATACTGTGCACAGGAGGCACTTACAGATCCAAGATATGAAAACATTACTCCTGCAGAACAGACAGACTTATTTACAAATATTTCTATTTTTGACAGATGGGAAAAAATGGATTCCTGTTTTGATTATACACCAGGCAAGGACAGTCTTATTCTGCAGACTCCCGATGGAGAAAAAACTCTCTTGCAGGCAGCAATTGCCCTGGAGCATGAATATTCTAAAGAGATTTTTCTTGGCAGACTTTCTAATAAGGCCGGACTTGGTTTAAACGGCTGGAAGGAAGATGATTTAATTTTTTATAAGGCAGATACCATAACCTTTACACTTTTATCTGACTCAACACCTGACCAATCGGTTCATGAATAACCAGCGTTGCATAGTCATCCTTAGATGTAACCGACTTATTAAGCAGCACCAGATTTTTACCATGAAAGTAATCTACAAACGATGCGGCAGGGTAAACTACAAGTGAGGTGCCTCCAATAATAAGAGTGTCTGCGTCGGCAATGGCATGGACGGCACCGTTGATTACATTGTCGTCCAGGCCTTCCTCGTATAAAACAACATCCGGTTTTACAAGACCACCGCATTTTGTACAACGAGGAAGTCCATCCGGAGACTTGTCGCTGGCTGCAATAAAAGTTTCATCATAAAACTCGCCGCAGTCCATGCAGTAGTTGCGCAGGGTGCTGCCGTGGAGTTCGTATACAACCTTGCTGCCTGCCTTCTGGTGAAGTCCGTCTATATTCTGGGTAACAACTGCTTTTAGCTTTCCTGCGGCTTCTAGCTCGGCAAGTTTGTAGTGTGCTGCATTTGGTTCAAAGCCTGTAGGAAGCAGCTTGGCACGATAAAATCTGTAAAACTCCTTTGTGTCGTGAAAAAAGAAGGAACGGCTTATGATGGTCTCCGGCGGATACTTCCACTGCTGGTTGTAAAGACCGTCAACACTTCTAAAGTCAGGAATACCGGATTCTGTAGAAACGCCGGCACCACCAAAAAAGACGATGTTGCTTGATTCGTCGATTATTTTTTGGAGCTGTTGAATTTTATCATCCATGAATGTGCCTCCTTCCGTCATTCCGAACTTGTTTCGGAATCTATTCTACAAATGAGATGCTGAAACAAGTTCAGCATGACAAATCCTACTTCAAACACGTTCTATCCAAACGTTCAAATCCATCAGTCAGCTTTTTGGCAATTTCTATAAGCTTAGCCAGATCCCCTTTGCGGCCGCCTTCAATGTTCAATGGCATAACCGGGTCGTGCAGACTCAAACGCAACAGCATCCAGCCCTGAACGTCGTTGCCTTTGAAAGAAAGACGAACGCCTTCGTAAGACTGTGGCATTTCGTAGCCGGCTGCAGCGGCGCGTTTTTTGAATTCTTCAAGAACGCCTTTTCCGTATTCCTTAAAATCTTCTCCGGCAATCTTAAAGCGGTACTCGCCTTCTTCTACAAGAGGAGGAAGCTTTTCTATCAAACT
>JAFYDO010000302.1 GCA_017544745.1 Treponema sp.
GTAATATTAAATTTAGCACCAGACTGAACCTTTCGAAGAAGCTCTGCAAAATAAGTTTTTGCATCAAAGGCACCAACATCAAATGTGTTTTCACCTGTCATAGAAAAAGAAAAAGCCATAACACCTCCTATATAATCTCTAGATAAAAGGTACTACGGCTTTATTAAAAAGTCAACCAGTTTTTCAACTAGTTTTTATTTTCTTTCCCTGTCTAAAACTCACCGATTCTATCGATATCTTATCAAAAAATAAACCACATAAACCCAGCCAAAAAGCCCGTGAACTATTGCCCAGCCCACAGATTTCCAGGTTGCAAAGCTTATTACCATTGCAAGCACAGATCCAAACGACACACCTTTTTCTACGGTGCGCTTTACAACTTTTTTGGAGCCGTCAGGGCGCTCTTCTATTTCTTCTATAACTTCTTTTGCCATTGTTTTACCTCTCTTTTTGATAATTATATAGTTATGATATCACATTTTTAACTTTTTTACGATTTTTTTGTGACGCAAAATCAACCAGGTCCGGCGCTAGTAAATTTTTGGCGCTTTTGATATTTTTATAATATATGGAGAGGCGAAAAGTTTCTTTAATCTTATTAATTCTCACCTGCCTTTGTGTGAATAATCTTTTTGCAAAAGAACAATCCAAATTTGATAAAATAATGGAAACTATTTTTCCTTTTCCTATTTTGTCTTTTGAGTTTGGAAAACCTGAAGTTTTCTCTTTTGATATAGGTCTGGATACTCTTTTTTGGGAGCTGGACAATGAAAGCAGGATTGGTCCTTATTTACTTTACAGTTTTGCCAAAACAAAAAACGACAAATTTCACAGAGTCTCTACAGGTCTGTCCTATGGTTTTATAGGCATGCTTGAAGGCAGAGCTGGTCTGGGGCTTGGCTGGATGCCCAAAAACAAGGAAAGCCTTCAAACATTTTTTACAGAATTAAGCTTAAGGCTGTTTTTACTGGAAATTAAAACAATCAACGAAATCCCCCTAAAACCGGGCCATCTCAAAGACTACTACAACGAGACCTATAAAACTGTAAAGTTTAAAATTGGGGTTTCTATTTAATTACAATCCCTTTTTCCCATTCTTCCCGCGTAATTTCGCATGTAAACTCCCCTGAAGTTATTCCTGTATGAGGATAAGTACGGGTTCCCTTGTCGTCAATGCAGCGCATGCCGATTTTTTTCATAACGCCAAAAGATGCGGGATTTTTGCAGTCGCATTGCGCGAGGATGCGGTCTATTTTCAAATTGGTAAAGGCAAAGTCAATCAAAGCGGCGCCTGCCTGGCTGGCGTATCCTTTGCCCCGGTAGTTTTTGTTTATAATCCAGCCAAGGGTTGCATAAGAATGGTCGTCGCTGTGGCTAAGGTCGCAGTCGCAGCCACCGATGATTTTGCCATCCAGAGTTATTGCAAACTCAAAATCTTCTATCTGTTCAAAGGGCTTTTGCCAGTCTTCGTCGCAGCGGCGAACAAAATCGCAGGTTTCTTCAAAAGTATCATTAGGCAACCAGAACATCATTGTAATTGATTTGTCACCGGCATATTCGTGGATCTCCTGCTCATCACCCAAGCGAATTGGACGAAGGACTAAGTCTTGAGTTTTCAATTCCATAAGTTTTCCTCTTATGTATTATATAAAAAAAAGCCCCGCCACCACAATGGCAACGGGGGTTTTAGGGGGCGGCAGTCCCCTAGGAGAAGGGGTAGGCCGCAACGAAGTGCGGCCGAGGGGAAGGCTTTCCCCTCCCTACTCAAATCTCTTATCTTCAATACGCTTTGTCTTCTTTTCACTGCGAGGGAGCTCACCAACACCAACAACTTTTACAATTGGAGTCATGTTGTACTTCTGCTTGAAGTTGTAGGTCATTGTAAGGGCTGCTTCTGTGCGGTCGGTGCCGCCTTCTACTTCCATCATAACGGTCATCTGGTCTTTGCCGTCTACGTGCTCGATGATGGCGCGGTATTCGCTTGAAGCTCCCGGAACTGTGCGGATTACATCTTCGATTGTGCTTGGGAAGATGATGTTGCCCTTAACTTTTACCATGTCGTCGCTGCGTCCCATGATTGGTGTGATTCGTGGGAACTTGCAGCCGCACTTGCATTCGCCAGGAACAAAAGCTGCCAGGTCGTGGGTGCGGAAACGGAACAATGGAGCACCTTCTTTTACAAAGGTTGTGAGTGTTACTTCGCCAAGCTGACCTTCCGGAACCGGCTCGCCTGTAACAGGGTCAAGGATTTCGATATAAACATAGTCATCAAAAATGTGGATGCCTTCTTCGCCCGGACAGTTGATACCAATTCCAGGACCATAGCATTCTGTAAGACCATAAATATCGAAGAGCTCAATGCCTAAAATATTCTTGATGCGGTTGCGCATTTTTTCGCCCCAGCGTTCTGAACCGATGATTCCTTTTTTGAGGCAGATTTTATCTTTGAGCCCGCGTGCCTCTACCTGTTCTGCAAGGAGGAGAGCATAAGAGGAAGTTGCACACAAAACTGTTGATTTAAGGTCCTGCATCATCTGCAGCTGCTTTTCTGTGTTACCAGGTCCCATCGGAATTGCCATTGCACCAAGGCGTTCACAGCCGGCCTGAAAGCCAATACCTGCAGTCCACAAGCCGTAGCCCGGTGTAATGTGGAGGCGGTCTTTATTTGTAATGCCTGCCATTTCGTAGCAGCGTGCAAACATGATTGCCCAGTCTTCAACGTCTTTCTTTGTATAAGGAATGATTACCGGAGAGCCAGTAGTTCCACTTGAAGAATGGATGCGCACAATTTCTTCTTCCGGTACAGTTGCAAGTCCAAGTGGATAGGCGTCGCGAAGATCCTGCTTGCTGCAGAAAGGCACCAGCTTTTCAAAATCTTCCTGAGTTTTAATATCTTCCGGCTGAACGTTCTTAAAGCGCTCTGTATAAAAAGGGTTCCCGCAAGCCTTAACGCGGCGTACTTGAGCGCGGATTTGTTCGAGTTGTGTTTCTGTAAGTTTCATAAAAATGCTCCTTTTTCTGTCATACCGAACTTGTTTCGGTATCTCTTTGTTACTA
>JAFYDO010000303.1 GCA_017544745.1 Treponema sp.
ACTACGCACCATGTAATGCTGTAAAGAACGGCGAAGTTTCTAAAGAAGGCTTCCGTGTTATTATTGTTCTTCCAAAGGACACAAACACAGAAAAGCCAAAGATTGACGAAAAGAATCTTAACGACAAGCTTCTTTGGGCACGCAACAAGTGGCTTATCGCTCATCCAGATTCAAGCGAAGCAAAGGCAGGCGCTTTTGTTGGATTATCTGGTGTAAATATTGATATTTCAAAGGCAAAATAAAAATATAGGAGTATAAAAAAATGATTAACAACAAACCAAAAATTAAGATCGGTATTGTGGCTGTTAGCCGCGACTGTTTCCCAGAGTCACTTGCTGTAAACCGCAGAAAGGCTCTTGTTGCTGCTTACACAAAGAAGTATGGCGCAGACGAAATTTACGAATGTCCAATCTGTATCGTAGAATCAGAAATCCACATGGTTCAGGCATTGGAAGACATCAAGAAGAACGGATGTAACGCACTTTGTGTTTACCTCGGAAACTTCGGTCCAGAAATTGCTGAAACTTTGCTTGCTAAGCACTTTGAAGGTCCTAAGATGTTCTGTGCTGCTGCAGAAGAAACATCAAAAGACGGCGGACTTATCCAGGGTCGTGGTGATGCTTACTGTGGTATGCTCAACGCTTCTTACAACCTCAAGCTCCGCAATATCAAGGCTTATATTCCAGAATATCCAGTAGGAACAGCTGAACAGTGTGCAGACATGATTCACGGATTTGCACCAATCGCAAAAGCTGTTTATGCTTTGAATCACCTTAAGATTATTTCTTTTGGACCACGTCCACTCAACTTCCTTGCTTGTAACGCACCAATCAAACAGCTTTACAACATCGGTGTTGAAATTGAAGAAAACTCAGAACTTGACTTGTTCGAATCATTCAACAAGCACGCAGGCGACGCTCGTATTAAGGAAGTTGCTGCTGATATGGCTAAAGAACTTGGCGAAGGAAACAAAAAGCCAGAAGTTCTCGAAAAACTTGCTCAGTATGAAATCACATTGCTCGACTGGGTTGAAGCTCACCGCGGATACCGTGAATTCGTTGCAATTGCTGGTAAATGTTGGCCTGCATTCCAGACACAGTTTGGATTTGTTCCTTGCTATGTAAACAGCCGCCTTACAAAGATGGGTATTCCAGTTTCTTGTGAAGTTGATATTTACGGATGTCTTTCTGAATTCATCGGTACAGTTGTTTCTGATGATACAGTTACTCTCCTCGACATCAACAACACAGTTCCACAGGATATCTACGACGAAGACATCAAGGGCAAGCACGGAAACTACACAATCCAGGATACATTCATGGGCTTCCACTGCGGAAACACAGCTTCTACAAAGCTTTCATTCTGCGAAATGAAGTACCAGCTCATCATGGCACGCGCTCTTCCAATCGAAGTTACAAACGGAACTTTGGAAGGTGATATCGTTCCAGGTGACATCACATTCTTCCGCTTGCAGTCAACTTCTGACAACATCCTCCGCGCATACATTGCACAGGGTGAAGTTCTCCCAGTTGCTACACGCTCATTCGGTGGTATCGGTATTTTTGCAATCCCAGAAATGGGCCGCTTCTATCGCCACGTACTTATCGAAAAGAACTTCCCACACCACGGTGCCGTTGCATTCGGTCACTTTGGCAAGGAACTCTACGAAGTATTCAAATACATCGGCGTAGCAGTAGACGAAATTGGCTACAACCAGCCAGCTGGAGTACGCTATCCTACTGAAAATCCTTGGAGATAAGCTAAGATAATTTGCGGTCCCTGAGCTAGTCGAAGGGGCCACATAATTTTATTACAAGACTGTCGAGCAATCGGCAGTCTTTTTTTATTTTACATCATCAAAAATTACAACTGGGATTTCGTCGCTGTCGGAAGCTTCTATTGCGGTTCTTTTGGAAGCAACACCGTCGCCAACGTCAAGAGTAATGTTTCCCGAGGTAGAAGTAAGACTTACCTTTGCACCGCCGCCGTTTATGGCATTATTGTAGTCGGCATGTGAAGAAAGTTTTTCGCTGGTAAAGGCATTTGTAAAGCCGCCGCTGGAAGTTGTGACATGCAAATTTATACGTGAACCGCGTGGCATGGAAATATACTGGGTACCGCTTGAGCTTGTAACAGAAGATTTTGCAGCTGGTGCATCTGAAAACTCAAGACCTATTGTTCCGCTGCTTGTAGAAACATTAAAGCTCTGACAGTCTAGGTTCTGGCCGGTAATATTTCCGCTGCTGGCGGAGCCTTCAAACGTAACTGCCTGAAAATTCTTAAGCTTAATATTGCCGCTTGAAGTATGAATAACTGCGGTTTTTGAATCTGCACGGTTTACAGTAATGTTTCCGCTGCTTGCACTTGCTGTAAGCTGTTTTGCAGAAATGCCTTCCAGGTAGGAACTGCCGCTTGAAGTTTTAATTACAGCGTCTTTGGTTGCAGAAATCTGCTTTTCAATTTTTATGTCTCCGCTGCTGGCTCCAATAGAAATACTGTCACGTGCAGAAAAACCAACCGAACTGTTTATGTCTCCGCTTGAAGTTTGAATCTTTACTTTGTCAAAGTCCTTGTCCTGAGGAAGCTTTACAATAACAGTACATTTTTTCTGTACTCCAATAACCACGGAAGTCGACGGAACCGATTCAATTATCAGCGTTCCGGAAGAAGTCTTTACTTTAGGGGCATATTTTTTGTTGTTACAGTAAATGTCTACTACTATTTCGTTGGCGCCGGTAGCTTCCAGCTGCAAATCTTCCCAACTTAAATTAAAATCCAGATTATTTATAGAAGAAGCCTTGTAATCTGTTGATCCAAGATGTGGAGGCAGAGCAAATAAAGCACTTGCACCGGCCATCAGGATTAAAGAGTAAAATGATTTTTTAAACATAGAGGTACCTCGTGTATATATTATAAAACAATAAGAAAAAATGATAGTTACATCCGACTGATATAATCTTTGCCGGCTAAAATTCCGATACTATAAGAAGAAATAAGTCGTGTTACAACAAAATCTTAATTTGACACGACTTTATATAGTGTGTTATACTATAATACACGGTATTATCATTGAGGATAATGGGGAAAAAATTTTGCCGAGAACACAAAAAAGAGTAAAAAAGTTTGAAAAAAGATTCGCAAACAACGTGACACATAAGACCGGGAACTTTTTTAAGTCCTTGGGCGCTTTCTTTGTTAAAATTTTCCGCGTTTTTGACAGCAAACTCACAATTATGATTGTTCCTCATTCTCATGGAAAGGTTGTAAACTTTCAGACAAATGTTTTTGCACTTTTACTTGGACTTCTTCTTTCCATTGGCGTTATTTCTTCCTTCTTCTACTTTAACCGCAGTTCAGTTTCTTCAAAAATTGAAATCTCCAACCTTATGAATCAAAACCGCGAAACTCTTGCAAGTTTGGATCAGCTGCGCGACGAAAATGCAAACCTCTTTAAGGCTGCAAAACGTTTCCAGACATCGCTTTCTCAGAGTCTTTCTTTACTTGGTATTCAGCAGGTTGAATCTAAATCGGACGCATCACTCAACAACAGCGACCTTTCTTCACTCTTTAGTACAAAGGAAATTACTACCGGCTCGGCCCGCGAGCTTGCAGATATAAAAGAGCTTACTTCTTATCTTGAAAGTGCAGTAGACCCTATTGAACAGATTGGAAAAATGATTAAGACACAGCAGTCTTTGTTTACAGAGATCCCTAGCATCTGTCCTATTAAGAGTCCTAACCTGCACGTTTCTATGGCCTTTGGTCCAAACCTGCACCCTCTTAATAATCAGTGGTATATTCACAAGGGAATTGACTTTTCTACATACCGTTCGGGCGATCCTGTAATGGCAACTGCTTCGGGACAGATTGTAAACGTCGGCTACGATTCAAACTACGGTAACTTTGTAATCATCAAACATAATCACGGTATTTATACACGCTATGCACACTTGAGCACATATAGGGTTAAAAAAGGTCAGCTTGTAGAACAGGGCTATGTAATTGGCTATGTAGGCAACACAGGTATTTCTACAGGACCTCACCTGCACTACGAAGTTCACATTGGTTCGGACGTAGTAGACCCTGCTAAATATGTAAATATTAAGCTCACTAAATAGGTTTTTATGGCTCTTAAAGTTGATGACATTTCTATAAACACAATTCTGGGAAAAGGTTCTTCCATAACAGGTGATTTACGCATCAATGGTTTTGTTCGTCTTGACGGCGATATTGATGGAAACCTTGAAACCGATGGAAATGTAATTATTGGAGATAACGCCAGAATCCGCGGAGATGTAAAAGCTAAATCTGTTATCATAAGTGGAATTGTAATAGGTAATATAATTGCTCAGGAAGGAATTAAGATTCTTTCGGAAGCAGCTGTTCTTGGAGATGTAATAAGCCGCAAGGTTCAGATTGATGACAAAGCAACCTTTAACGGAAGATGCATTTCTATAAAAGATGAAGAGCTCTTTGAAAAACAGGCAGCACAGTATTTACAGTCAAAGGCTATTAAGGAGAAAGTTGTCCTTTCATGAGTGATATAAATCCGCTGGGAGCTTCTTCCTATTATGGAGGCCTGCAAAACGCTACGAGCCAGGCTGCCAAAGATGCCAAAAAAGAAAAAACTTCTTCTACCTCCCGGGTTTCTTTTTCTAAGCTTTTAAAAACTAATTCAGAAACAGAAGAACAGCATCATATGCAGGAACTGGGCTTTCCGCCGGAAATTGCGGGCATGTCCATCGAAGAAGCTGCTATTTTTCTTAAGGATGCAGTAGATTCTGCAGGAAACAAGCTTGCTGTTTCTGCAACCACGCAAAACATTACGGAATTCAGGGATTCTGTACGTATGTTCATAAAGTACGTTGTAGACAATAATTACATTGAACACAAAAAAGAGCTTCGTGGAAAGATTTCTTTGCCAATGCAGAGGTTTTCAAAATTCAATGACAGATCCAGACCTGCAGATCCTCGCGTTATTATCCAGACAATCAACGAAAAACTTGATTCTATGGTGCGAGACACGCTTTTAACACAAAGCAGCAATATGAAAATTCTTGAACGCGCAAATGAAATACGAGGCCTTATTGTAGACTTAATACAAGCATAAGGGGTATACTTAATTTATGAGTGATATTTTTGAATCTGACATAGACGACGAGAATGAAAATCTTTCTAACCTTGAAGACAGCGACGGTGAAGTTGTAGAGACCGAAGCCCTTGTCGTTGATTTTCCGTTGTATCATATAAAGCTTGAATACTCTAACGAAACACTATATGCCAAAACTCCCGGAAACTACGCTCTGTATGCCGGTGAATATGTTATTACACCTACCCGCTATGGTAAGGATATGGCGCTGGTGCTTGGTGAATCTAAAAAGCCAATTGGTATTAAAAAAGACGACATTGTAACAATAGACCGCAAAGCAAATGCAGACGACCTTGAAAAACGCAAGCTGCTTGTTCAGAAAGAAAAAGACGCCTTCCCTATTTTTAAGGAAAAGGTTGCAAATCATAATCTGGACATGAAGCTTGTTGATGTTCACTTTTTGTTTGATGAAAGCAAGGCACTGTTCTTCTTTAGCTCCGATAATCGTGTAGATTTCCGTGAGCTTGTAAAGGATTTGGTAAGCGTTTTCAAGATGAGAATTGAACTGCGCCAGATTGGTGTTCGTGACGAAAGCCGCATTACCGGAGGACTAGGAATCTGCGGACGCCCTTTCTGTTGTAATGCAGTTTCCGATAAATTGCGCCCGGTTTCTATCCGCATGGCAAAGGACCAGAACCTTTCGCTCAACTCTATGAAGATTTCGGGCCAGTGTGGTCGCCTTTTGTGCTGCCTTTCCTACGAGTTTGACTGGTACAACGAAGCCCGCCGCAACCTCCCTAACGAAGGAATCCGCATTTTCTACGACGGCACCAATTTCCGCATCACCGAAGTAAACCCTCTTACCAACATGGTTAAGATGTCCGGCGAAGACGGCCGTTTGCTGGAAGTAAATGCTAAACGCTTTGTGCGCGACGGCGGTAAGTGGAAGATAGACTAGGCGGGGTCCCTGAGCCTGTCGAAGGGTCCCTATTTTCACAGAAACATTTTTTTACTATAATACTCTCATTATGAAAGCATCAAAATTTATTAACTGGACGCTGCGCGAGGCGCCTAATGACGCTGTAATTTCTAGTCATCAGCTGATGATGCGCGCAGGACTTATCCGTAAGCTTGGAAACGGACTTTATTCTTATATGCCTATGGGACTCAAGGCATTCCGCAAAGTAGAAAACATTATCCGCGAAGAACTGAACAAAGCTGGCATGCTCGAAATGAAGCCTACTGTTGTTCAGCCTGGAGAAATCTGGAAAGAAAGTGGACGCTGGGAAAAAATGGGACCCGAAATGCTCAAGCCGCAAAACCGTGGTGGCCAGGATATGGTAATTTCTCCGACTGCAGAAGAGGCTTTTACTGCTTTGGTACGCGACGGAGTTACTTCTTACAAACAGCTGCCATTTACCGCTTACCAGATTAATACTAAATACCGTGACGAGATTCGCCCGCGCTATGGCGTTATGAGAGGCCGCGAATTTACAATGATGGACGCCTATTCGTTTGATAAGGACCAGGCAGACCTGGACGCTTCTTACGAAAATGCCGCAGCTGCTTACCGCAGAATCTTTAAGCGCATGGGACTGGAAACAATTAGCGTAAAGGCAGACACAGGTGCTATGGGTGGTTCCGGCTCAGAAGAATTCATGGTAGAAAGCGAGGTTGGAGACGATACACTCATTCTCTGCCCAAGCTGTAAATATGCCGCTAACGTAGAAAAAGCTAGCTGCCGCGACGACGTAGCCCTTGGTGCAGACGGAAAGCCACAGGTTGCAACTGACAAGGCT
>JAFYDO010000304.1 GCA_017544745.1 Treponema sp.
ACCGAGCTTTACAATTCAATCAAACAGAAAATTGAACAAAAAAGGCTTATTATCCGCGGATTTGACACTTCTTCGCTTGAAATACGGTTCCGTAATATACAGCAACCGCTTTTGAACAGATTTGACCGCGCAAAGGAAGGACTTTCTGATGGAATTACCCAAAAGCTGCGTGATTTAAGGACAAGAATTGCAAACTGCAGGACTATTCTTGAAAATGCAAGTCCACAAACCATATTTGACCGCGGATATTCTATGGTAACTGATGAAAAAGGAAATATTATAAGAAGCTCTGCACAGGTAGAATCGGGCGCCCTGCTTACGATAACACCGGCAGAAGGAAAAATAAAGGCAAAGGTGGAGGAAAAAGTATGAACACATTTGAAGAAAATTTGAATAAGCTTGAACAGCTTACAGCAGATATAAAAAGAAGCGATATTTCGCTTGAGGATGCACTCAAGGATTTTGAAGAAGGAATTAAGCTTGCCTCCGGAATGGAAAAACAACTGGACGAAATTGAAGGAAAGGTTCAGATTTTGATGAGCGAGCCAAACCCAATGGACAGCCAGAACAAGCCTGTACTTGATGATTTTTCTGAACAGGGCGAAGTAAACGGAACCAGAAGATGAGCCAGCAAAGCCCTGTACGAACCTTAAATTCAGAAGTTGCGCGAAAAATTGCGGCCGGAGAAGTAATTGACCGCCCTAATGCAGTTGTGCGCGAGCTTATGGATAACGCCATAGACTCAGGTGCAACACAGATAACTGTAGAAATTGCAGGCGGCGGAATAGAAAAAATACGTGTAAATGACAACGGCTCGGGCATGACAAAGGACGATTTATTTAACTGTGCCCGCCCTCATGCAACAAGCAAAATTGCTACAGAAACAGACCTGCTTAATCTTTCTACGCTGGGCTTTAGAGGAGAAGCACTTGCTTCCATTGCAGCAGTTGCCCGTCTTAGCATAATAAGCGGCGGCTGGAAAATGCGTGCCAGCATTACCGAAGACCATATAATTGAGCCGGTTTCTCCTACAGAAGGTACAATTGTTCAGTCAGAAGGGCTTTTTGAAAATTTTCCTGCACGCCGTCAGTTTTTAAAACGTGCTGCCACCGAAGGCCTTATGTGCCGTAATACCTTTATAGAAAAAGCTGTTGCACGCCCGGACATTGCATTCAGATTTATAAGCGACGGAGAAATAAAAATAGATTTGCCTGCAGGACAAACCTTGCGCGACCGTTTTGTAGATGCAAACCATTATGAATACGACAAAAAGCTTTTTTATGAGGTTAAAGGCCAGGCATCCGGCTCCGAACCCGACTGGAAATTCAGCATAATAATTGGAGAACCTGCAGTTTCGCGCTCCAACAAAAAAGATATTTTTATTTATGCCAACACAAGGCGCATTCAGGAATATTCACTTGTTCAGGCTGTAGAATACGGCGGACAGGGCTTTTTTCCAAACGGCACCTACCCCGTTGCCTGTGTTTTTACCTGGATAAATCCAAAGCTCATTGATTTTAATATTCATCCGGCAAAAAGGGAGGCTCGTTTTTATGATATTTCTGAGCTGCATCATGCAATAAGCACTTCTTTGAGGCAGTTTTTCCACAATTATACCTACCAGAACTTTTTGAATGATAAGCCGGCAGATGAACCTCAAGACGAACCGGTATATGAAAGGCATATTCAGTATAAAGGCCCTTCGACAGGTTCAGTTCATGACCTTCGTTCTAAGATTATGCCTTCTTTTTATTCGAATACCACCCCCAGTTCTAAGCTTAGTTCAAATCTTGCAGAACAGGCACTTTCTGGTTTTGCTTCGCAGGAGCCGGAATTTATTCCACCGCAAAAGGAAGATGCAAAAGTCCGCTTTATAGGCTGTGCACTCGGAACCTTTCTGCTTGCAGAAAAAGGAAGCAGCCTTTATATAATTGACCAGCACGCAGCCCACGAAAGACTGCTTTTTGATAAAATTATGGCTTCTCAAGGCGGCCGACAGTCACTTTTAATTCCGTATAAAATACGCACGGAGTCCAAGACTCAGGACAACCAGCTTGAAAAATTAAAGGAAAGACTTGGTCAGATTGGCTTTGAAGCAGAAAAAAAAGAAGACGGCTACTGGGAAATTACAACAATTCCGGAACGCTGGACAGGCACAGAATACGACCTTAGGTCTCTCATTTTTGTAAAGAATGTAGAGCCGGAACAGATTATCCGTTCTGTTGCAGCCATGACTGCCTGTAAAGCAGCAGTAAAAGACGGTTATGTACTTGATGACGAAACCGCAGCAAAGCTTGTAGAGCAGGCCTTCTCTCTGGAAGACCCGCACTGCCCGCACGGAAGACCAATATACACTGTTATATCAAGAGCCAGATTATTTGAATTAGTTAAGAGAACTTAAAAGCCCCGCAACCTCTGCCTTCCTGTAACTTGGATTTTTTTCCTGTACATAGACAAGGTATTTTTCGGCACCGGCATTATCTCCAAGCTGCATGCAGACCTTAGCAAGTTCAATGTATGCATCCCAGTTTTCCTTATCGGTTTTTAAGAGCTCTACATAGGTAGATTTTGCGTAATCATACTGACCTGCCTGAGCATAAGCTTTTGCAAGATTTGCCCGAATAGAGTCGCTTTTTGAGTCCAGACGCAGCGCATTCTGATAGAATTTAACTGCATTTTCGTAATCCTCTTTAAGAAGATAGGCTTTTCCAAGATTGTTATTAGCTTCGATATTGTTTTTATCCTTGTTGTAAACCTGAAGGAAAAGATTTAATGCTGTATCTGTTTCCGGCGGATCAAGGGTAAGGTACATTACACCAAGATTGATTTTTGTCTTGGCATGATCCGGATTAAGCTTAAGAACTTCCATATAAATTGGAATTGCCGCATCAATTTTTCCCTGTTTATCAAGCACAAGGGCGTAGTTATATATAATGTTTACTTTAGAAGCATCGGTTTTAATATAATCCTTTTCTTCATATGCTTCTCGTGCATATTTTTCGGCATCTGCAATTTTTCCGTCATCGTAAAGAACTGTAGAAAGGTTGTACTTGGTAAGAGTCATGTTTTCGCTTGGAGAAAGCATTGTAAGAGCCCTCTTGTAGCTGTCTGCAGCTTCGGCATAATTCTTTTTTTCGTAGTAGGCACTACCAAGTCCCATTGCAGCCTGAACATTTATATTGTTGATTTTAAGTACTGCTTTGTAAGCGTCTATTGCACCTGTATAATCCTTGCGGTCTGCAAGAATACGCGCTTCTTCCAGATATGCCTTTTCGTGTCTAGGGTCTATATCAATTGTCTTACGGAAGGCTGCAAGAGCAGCTGTATCATTCTTAAGCTTTTTCTGTGTAAGTCCTAGGTTATAACGGCTTGGTGCATAGTCTGTTTTGAGTTCACAAGATTTTGTAAACGAGTTAGCAGCATCATTGTATTTTCCGAGTGTATACTGGATTTTACCAAGGTTGTACCAGTAAAGGTAGTTATTAGGGTCATATTGTACAGCAGCCTTCATCTCTGCAAGCGCAGTATTATAATCCTTATTATCCAGAGCATTCTGAGCAAGAATATAATGTGCTCCTGCATCCTTAGGATCCGATTTTATAGCTTTCTGGGCCATTGCAACTGCATTATTCATAAGCTGCTGCTTTTTTTCCGGTGTATCTGCTTTTTGAGCAGCTTCGTACAGTGCCTGTGCAATTTCTGATTCTTTAGATGCAATAAAGCTGCTTCCGGCTTCTCCAGGAATACTTGAATCTGCCATATTAAAATGCTTCATGGCTTCTTCTATGTTACCCATTGCAAGGGCTGTCTGCCCCTGTTTAATTTCGTCATTTATAGAGTCAATTTTCTTTTTAAGCTCTGCATTCTTTTTAGCTAAAGCTTCTTCCTCTGCCTTACGCTTTTCTTCCTGCTGACGTTTAAGCTCTGCAGCTGCAGCTTCTTCTGCTTTTTTCTGTGCGGCTTCGGCCTGCTGGTCTGCAAGACGTTTTTCCTCTGCCTGCTGCTGGCTTTCCTGCAGTCTCATAAGATTTTCCATTGCACGGCGGCTTTCTTCTGCCTGTTTATTAGATTCTTCCAGTGCATTTTTCATAGAAGAAAGCGAATCCTGCATTGCGCTTGAGATTCCGGAAGTATCTACATCAATTTTAAGGCTGTCACCATAGCCGCTTCCATTTAAACCTGCAGCTCCATTACCTGCCCCGGAAACATCTCCACCTGCAGCCTTCTTCATATCAAGAATGCTGTTCCAGATAGACCATACGTCTTCATCATCGCCATGCTTTTCAAGGTAAGCATCAAGCTTGTTTAAGGCACGGTCATATTCACCGCGTTCTGCATAGGTACGGGCCAGATTAATAAGATTCTTTTTTGACCCCGAAGAGTTTTTGCTTACACAGCCACCAATACAAAGCAGGCAGATAAGAACTATAGCACCTGCCACTGATGAGATTATAATTATTTTTTTCTTTTCTTCTTTTGTCATTTTTTCCACCCTTTAATCCAACTCTGATTCAAAATCATAATCTATCAGGTCTTCTGTACCCGATGTCATGTTTGTAGAATCTGTATTCTGCAGCGAGCTTGCAACATCTTCAAGCAGTTTTCGGCGGCGTTCGGCTTCTTCCTGCCTCCTTATTTCTGCAAGACGTTCTTCTTCTGCACGTCGTTCAGCTTCAAGGCGTTCTTCCTCTTCCCTCTGACGTGCAAGCTCTTCTGCCATGCGCTTTTCTTCTTCGGCAATACGTGCGGCTTCTTCGGCTGCAATACGAGCTTCTTCCTCCTGGCGCGCAACCTCCTGTTTTAAAAGTGCAAGAAGCTCTTCTATTTTGGGACGCTGTGCATCATTAGGTTCCATAACAATAAACTTTTCATAATCTGTTATGGTTTCGCTGTATTTCTGTGCCATAAGATAGGCATTTGCGCGGTTTAATAAGGCTTGAGTATATTTAGGATCTGCAGAAAGTGCAAGTGAATAGCTTTTGGCAGCATTTTCATAGTCGCCCATAGCGTAATAGGAATTGCCCTGATTAAAAGCAAGTACCTTTTTATTTGTAGAAGGAACCTTAAGTCCTCTTGCAAAAGCATCTACAGAATTCTGATAATCTCCTGTCTGATAATAAGCAAGTCCCAGATAATTATAGGCTGCAGACGAAGCTGAACCGCTGTTTATATCATCTTCAAGAAAAAGCAGTGCTTCGGCAGGTCTATTGCTTTTAAAAAGTTTTTCTCCTTCGCTTTCGGCAAACAGCGAAGTTAGCGGTAAAAATATAAAAAAACACAAAAGAATACCGTATATTGCATTATATTTTCTATTCATAAGCAATCCCCCTTTGACATAAGGAATTAAATCTAATATTCTTATTATCGGTGGTATATAATTTTACTATATTTATAATATTATAACCAATAAATAAAGTTAAAGTAACCACTACAGTGCAGGTATAGTTCTGGAGGAGGAAAAAGCCATGAGTCCCTTTGCAATTGTTGCAGTATGTGTTCTGGCTATTTTTATAACTGGTCTGCTGGTTTTTATTATTAGAACCTCGCTTACCCCAAAAAAAGTAGACTCTATTCCTAAGCTTATTAAACAGGGAAAAACTCAAAACGCCATTAAGATGGCAAAGCAGATTCTTTCCAAGGATCCTAAGAATTACATTGCCCATTATTATCTGGGTAAAGCATACCTAAAAGAAAACAAAACTGAACTTGCTATAATTGAATATAAGCTTGTAAACGAAAACGCACTTTTTGGTCCACAACTTGATGAGCTTACCTTCCGCCAGGAGTTTGCACAGCTTTTGATGAAATATAATCAGCCGCAGGAAGCCTTGCGCAACTATCTTTTGCTTACCAAGCTTGAACCAAACAATCCCGAAAACTTTTATAATACCGGTTATCTTTACGAACAGGCCAACCGCTACGACCTTGCAATGGGCTTTATGCAAAAAACAGTTATGCTCAATTCACGCCATGCAAAGGCTCATGCAGAAATTGGTCTTATGCACTACCGCACAAAGAACTTTGGCGAAGCAAAAAAAGAAATTGATATTGCAATAAAGCTTAGTCCTGAGACCTATTCTTCCTACTATTATCTGGGAAAAATCGAAAAGGACGCAAAGGATCTTGGTGCAGCAATCAAATCCTTTGAAAAAGCCCAGCGTGACCCTGAAATTAAACAGAAAGCAATCATAGAACACGGTTCCTGCTTTATGCTTGCAAACCGCTTTGACAACGCAGCCATGGATTTTCAGCGTGCAATTGAACTGGACAAGGAGAATCTTAACGGCGAAACTCTTTATGCACGATATTTTCTTGCTACCTGTTACGAAAAAAGCCGTCAGATTGATAAAGCTATTGAACAGTGGGAACAGATTTATAAGAGAAACAAGGCTTTCCGTGATGTTTCGGCCAAGCTTTCTGAATATAAGGACCTTCAGGCAAACGATTACCTTAAGGATTACCTTACCTGCAGTAACGAAGAATTCCAGATTATCTGTAAAAATGCTGTTGAAAAGGCACTCAAACACCAGGTTCTTTCGTGCGAGCAGAAAAAATGGGGCTGCCAGATTACAGGCGTAGACAAGGCTTCTGAAGGCTGGAGAAATATGCGTAAGCAGGTTGCTATGTTCCGTTTCTTCCGCGAGCCGGATCCAATAGAAGACGACATGGTACGCGAAACCCTCGATGCATTAAAGACTGCAAACTGCCAGAAAGGCTTTATTTTCTCTTCTTCCGGTTATTCAAATGCAGGAAGACACTTTGCCGAAGGCCGTCCTCTGGAATTAATTGACAAAATCAAGCTTGAATCTCTTCTTTCCAGCGCAGGCTCGTCAGAGGCATAATGAAGATTCTTTGTCTTTCGGACTATGTAGACCCGCTTATCTATAACCAGAATATAAAGCAGGCGTTTTCTGATGTAGATTTAATACTCTGCGCAGGAGACCTCCCCCTGGATTATGTAGATTTTGTGGTAACTATGCTCAATAAGCCTACATATTTTATATTCGGTAACCACAACCTAAACGATTTTCACTTCTATCACAAATCTGCACGGGACCTTTCTGTAACGCTTGAACATCAGATTCAAAAACAGAGCTTTGGACACGGAGGTACTTACGCAGGCTTTAAGGTGCTAAAAGACTCTTCACTCATGATTCAGGACCCAAAAACCGGAAAAAAAAGGCCGCTTCTTATTGCGGGAGTTTCGGGTTCCATTCAGTATAACAAGGGCTTGAATCAGTATACGGAACGGCAGATGAAAAATAAGCTTTTGCAGCTGGTTCCGTCCCTTATAAAAAATAAAATTAAATACGGTACATATCTTGATATTTTTCTGACACACGCTTCTCCACGGCATATTCACGACAAGGAAGATCCGTGCCACAAGGGCTTTGAATGCTATAACTGGTTTATACAAAAGTACAAGCCGGCATTTATGATTCACGGACACATCCACCTGTATGATGCAAGGGAGGAACGCGTAACAAAAGCAGGAGACACAACCATAGTTAATGCATACGCACACTGGATAATTGAGTATCCTGCAAAAGAAGAGCAGCAAACGGGAGGCAATAATAGTGAACTTGATAGATAAAACCGCAGAAGATGACTTTACAAGGGCAAGAAATAAAGCGCTTTTTAACGAAATTCAGCATTTTCTTTCTCCGGAAGAAGTTTCTCTCATTTCTTTAAACGATGTAAAACAGCTTTTAAAACCAACTGCCGAAACCTATGTAGGCATGAAAATAGTTCCTATTGAAAAAATTGTAGGCAGCGAAGGCCGTTACAACGACTTTGACAATCATTTTTTTCCAAAAAGCTCGCATTTAAGAAACCGCTGGCAGCATGTAGACGAAGCCGCAATTAAAGATATCATACTTCCGCCAATAAAGGTTTATGAAATCTCGGGACTTTATTTTGTCCGCGATGGAAATCACAGAGTTTCTGTTGCAAAATCACGCGGAACAGAGTTTATAGACGCAGAAGTAGTATCACTTCAAAGCGAAATTAAGCTCAATAACCCCGAAAACCTTCAGGATATAATTAAGCAGATTATAAATTACGAAAAAAGGCTTTTTTATGCAGAAACCTGCTTTGGCGACATTACCGACTACTGGTGTCTTGATTTTTCGAGAACCGGCCGCTACGACGTAATATATAACCATATTCTTACTCATAAATACTATATGAACCAGGGAAAAGAAGAAGAAGTGTCCATGGAAGACGCAGTTTTGTCCTGGTTTAACACGGTTTATCTTCCAATAGTGACCTCTGTACGCAAATGCCATATACTCCACAAGTTTCCAAAAAGAACTCTTGCAGACATGTATGTATGGATTGTACGCTACTGGGATTCACTCAAACATACCTTTGGAGACGATGTTCCTATAGACAAGGCAGTACAGACCTTTGGCAAGATTTACCAGATTCCTTTCTATAAAAAGATTAAAAATTTTTTCAGCAGAATCATTTTACGTAAGGCGATTTCAGCAAATTCTGCCGATAATTATATAAAACTTGACGATTGAAAATTTCAATGTTAAAATTAGAAAGATTAAGAGGAGACTTATGGGTTCAATAGACAATTATATCGGAGTGCCTCTGCTGATTAGTGCAGGACTTGGTATATTACTATTTCTTTTCCTTCTTGTAATGAAGTTAAGGAACACTGCAAAAGTTAGCTTTACATTTTATATTGTAACCGGCATTCTTGTTGCATGCTCTATTTTTACATTCTTTGACCTTCATTTTATTTATTTTGTTTTTGCAGTTATTCTTGCAGAATTCATCACGCTTCCTTATCTGATTATCAAGGCTTTTGATAACCCGGAAAAACGTGAAAAGAAAAAGGCAGAAAAACGTCTTGCAGAACAGAATGCAGCAATCGAAAACAGCGATGTTGTAAAAAAGGTTATTGCAGAACTTGAAACAAAGAACCAGAAGCTCCTCGAAGTAAACAAGACTCTTGTTTCTCATGTTTCTACTTTCTTTAGCCGCGATAACTCAATGGAAAACTTCCTTGATTACTGTAACAAGATGATTACAGAAAAAGTAACTGCAGACGGCTGTGTAATCCTCATTGCAGATGATTATGATAATACTCTTGCAGTAAAATCTCTTATGGGACAGTTTCCTCCTCCATACAAGCTGCCGGATGATCTTCCGCACAAGCCTTTGCGAGTAGAAACAAACCTTAGATTTGCACAGTTCCCATTCACAGAAAATATTTTTGGTAATCTTTATACAGAAGGCCAGGCAGTACTTATTGCAGATTCTGTAAAGGACCCACGTGTATATCAGAACGGACCGGAAGAATTCCTTAAGTGCGGTAGTTATATTTTTGCACCAATCATGCAGCAGGACAAGGTTTTGGGACTTATTGGTCTTGCACGTGTTGCAACAAATCCTAAGTTTACAAAGGATGAATTTGATACTGCCGTTATTATTGCAGATGCAATTTCTACTGCAATTACACCACTTTACAGCTTCCTTGCCTATGCAGAACATGCAGAACTTAGTAAAGACGGTACAATTGCTTCTAAATACCAGAAGGATCTTCTTCCTGCCAAGCTGCCGGTTATTCCGAATGTTTCAATCGGTTGCTTTTCTAATGCAATGGAAGGTGTCTGCGGTGACTACTATGATGTAATTGCTTCGCGCAAAGACAGAATTTCCTTTATTATGACAGACGTTGCCGGAAA
>JAFYDO010000305.1 GCA_017544745.1 Treponema sp.
AGCCATTGCCCGTGCCGCAGTTGCAGATCCTCCGGTTTTGATTCTGGACGAAGCAACTTCTTCTATTGATACCCGTACCGAAGCCCTGATTGAAAAAGGCATGGACTCTTTGATGAGCGGCCGCACAACCTTTGTAATTGCGCACCGCCTCTCTACAGTCCGTAATGCCGACGAGATTATAGTATTGGAACACGGAAAAATCATAGAACGCGGTACCCACGACCAGCTTATCGCTGCCAAAGGCCGATATTACTTCCTGTATACAGGAAATAGAATAACATTAGACGAATAGAAAAACCTATGTTATAATATTATATACATGAAACGTAAGATTGCCGTACTGGCAAACGGCTGGAATCATCTGGGAATTGCGAGTGCCCTCAAAGGAATTCGCAGCGTAACCGACAAGTTAAATATTGATGTATTTCTCTTTTTGAGCTTTGCTGCCTTTGCACAGTCTGAAGCCCGTAATGTTGGTGAAGATTCCATATTTGATCTTACAGATTATTCAGAATTTGACGGTGTAATTATCTTTTCGGGCATGCTCAATTCTCAAAAAACTCCCGAACGCATTGCAAAGGTTGTCGTAAAAAATAAAATCCCTGGTGTTAGTGTAGGCTGGCCGCTCGAAGGTCTTGATTTTGTTGGAATAGACAATTTTAAAGGCATGTTTGAGATGGTAGACCATCTTGTTAAGGAACATCACATTAAAAATCCTGTTTTTCTTGCAGGAACCAGAGATCACCCCGATTCAAATGAACGTATTGATGCAACCCGTCAGGCTCTGGAACTTAATGGCATAGAACTTAAGGATGACCGTATAAGCTATACAGACTGGGAATATCTTATTGCAATGGATAAAGCAATGAAATATGCCCAGAGCGATAATCCCCCGGATGCGTTTATCTGTGCCAACGACCACAATGCAATTGCTGCCTGTATAGGACTTAACCGTCTTGGCTATAAAGTTCCAGACGATTTTATTGTTACAGGTTTTGATAAGATTCCTCATGCCGAAACCTTCTATCCTTCTATTACTACGGTTTATCAGGATTTTGAAAAAATCGGCTACATTGCCGCCTGGCAGCTCATGGAAAAAGTAGAAGGAATATCTCATGCTAATCAGGTTATAGTTTCTTCTTCCTTTGTAAAAAATGAAAGCTGCGGCTGTAAGAGTGTTAGCGAAGCCGAAGAAGTAAGACATAATTTTTGTATTAATGCCTATGTAAAAGAAATGGAAAGTCTTATTACTCAGTCCGATTCCGCAATTATGGCAGGTTCAATCTTTACCGGTTCAAATTATGATGCATTAAAAAAGAATATTCTGGATTATTACACAAACAACAATAATTTTAAGGGTCACGATTTTTATTTTATTCTTGATGATAACGCGCGCAAAACTCTGTTGAGCAGTTCATTCCCAATTCATAAAACCTATTCACAAAAAATGTGTTGTCTTGTTGCAGTAGAAAATGACAAGGCTTCTTATGTTGGTGATTTTAAGCGCAAGGAACTTATTCCTAATTACACCAAGGGTGACGAGCCAAAGGTTTATACCTTTACTTCAATGCATTATGATGACAATCTTTTTGGCTATATTGTTTTGAGTGATGCAATAGATCATATACGTGATACTTCGCTAAATCATTATATGATTCAGATCAACTACAATATTGAACAGTACCGCCGCAACTGCCGCTTTGAAGAAATGAACAAGGCACTGCGTAATATTTCCAATACCGACCAGCTTACCGGCCTTAATAACCGCTTTGGTATGGAACAGAATGCGGTTCCTGTTTTGCAGCATGCCCACGAAAAGAAAAAGAAATGTGCAGTTATGTTTGCTGATATAAACCGCATGAAGCATATAAACGACAACTTTGGTCACCTGCATGGAGACCTTGCAATTCGTACTGTTGCTTCCTCTTTGTTAAAAGAAATGCCGCAGGGCTGGGTAGGAATACGCTATGGCGGCGACGAGTTTATATCTGTAGGTGAATGCAAGGACGAAAAAATTGTTCTTGATTACATAGAGCGTCTTAATGAAACTTTGCGCAAAGTAGTTGATTCAATGAACCTGCCTTATCCTCTTACAATAAGCTGCGGTTATATTCTTACAGATCCGGAAACTTCCCACACCCTGGTAGAATATATCAACCAGGCAGACAGCATTATGTACATTCACAAGCAGCAGACGTACGAAGACGAAAAAGAAAAGAAAAACGCAGAATCTGTAGCAACCGATATAAAATCCCTCGATGAACTTCCACATATGAAATAGCTCCGTCATATAGCGCAACGACAAAGCAATCTACATAATGACAAAACGCCTCAAATTCATTATAATTTTGTTCAATATTTTAAATGCTTTTATTAAGGAGGAAGACAGAATGAAAGCAATTGAACTTGAAAAGGCCTACGAGCCTAAGTCCTTTGAGGACAGAATCTACAAAGAGTGGGAAAGCAAAGGCTACTTTAAACCTGCTAGCGATGAGGCTTCCCCAGTACATGAGCAGTATAAGTGTCAGTGTGCAGACTGCAACAAGAAAACCAATACATATTCTGTCGTCATTCCTCCTCCAAACGTAACCGGTGTTCTTCACATGGGTCACGGTCTTAACAACACTCTCCAGGATATCGTAGTTCGCTATCACCGTATGAAGGGTGATAATACTTTGTGGCTCACCGGTACAGACCACGCAGGTATTGCAACTCAAAACGTAGTAGAACGCCAGCTCAAAAAAGAAGGTCTTACACGCAATGACCTTGGACGCGAAAAGTTCCTTGAACGCACCTGGGCTGTAAAAGAAGATCATCACAATACAATCGTAAAACAGCAGCGCAAGCTTGGTAACTCAACAGACTGGGACCGCGAACGCTTTACTTATGACGAAGGTTTGTCTGCTGCAGTTCGTGATGTATTCGTAACTTTGTATGAACGCGGACTTATGTACCGTGGTAAGCGCCTTGTAAACTGGTGTCCACGCTGTGGTACTGCTCTTGCAGATGATGAAGTAGACCACGAAGATACACAGGGTGCAATGTATCACCTTTATTATGAATATGCAGACGGTAGCGGCAAAATTGAAGTTGCTACAACCCGCCCGGAAACCTTCTTTGGTGATACAGCCGTTGCAGTAAATCCAAGCGATGAGCGCTATACTTCTCTTGTCGGTAAAATGCTCAAGCTGCCTCTCACCGGAAAAGAAATCCCGATTATTGCAGATGACTATGTAGATAAAGAGTTTGGAACAGGTATGGTAAAAATCACACCTGCTCATGACCCTAACGACTGGGAAGTAGGACTTCGCCACAATCTGGAAGTTGTAAATCTTCTTACTCCGGATGGCCGCATGAATGAAAATGTTCCTGAAAAATACCGCGGACTCAAACCGGAGCAGGCACGCGCCCTTGTAATAGAAGATTTGACAGCCGCAGGACTTTTCAAGGGTGAAGAAAAAATGGTTCACTCTGTTGGTCACTGCTACCGCTGTAAGACTGTTGTTGAACCATATCTTAGTGACCAGTGGTTTGTAAAAATGAAGCCAATGGCAGACAAGGCCTTAGC
>JAFYDO010000054.1 GCA_017544745.1 Treponema sp.
GAGGGCAAAATGACTCTGTCTGTTGATGCCGCGCAGCGGCAGTCAATAGTTCCATTGCAACAGACAGCGTCAAGCGCGATATCGCGCGCTTTTGACCTCCGTTTTGTGACCGGGAGACAGCCTTATAAAAAGTTTTTTTTAATGTATTATAAAAAAAGGACATCTCGCAAGAGATGCCCTTTTTTTAGCGATTTATCGCATCAACAATTTATTTGTTGATGTCGTCCAAAGCAGCCTGGAGTTCGTTTCTCATAGATTCGATTGTTTCCTGTGGATCTGCACCACCACAAACGTTCCATGAAATTGGAGCCCAGTTGAAGTTAGGAATAAGCCAAGCATCCCAAGACTTTGAATTGTCCATCATGTACTGCATTGTTTCATCAACAGCACGTGTATCGCGGAATGATGTATAGTATCCTTCCTTCCAAGAATCTTCATCATCATAACCTGGTACATCATCTGTCCAGAAGTCATAAATCTTGAAAATCTTGTTAACCTTGTCCTGTGCATAGTAAGCAGGAATGATGAGCATGTTGTCCTGGTTCATAGTAAAGTATTTTCCGTCACCGTTAGGTCCGAGTGGGAAACATACCATACCCCAGTCATCCTTCATATCTGCGAGCATACCGTTAGGCTGTGCATCGTATTCCTGGTCATTGTAGAATGCTGTAAATCCGTTTAAGAAGTCAGACTTGAAGTAGTCCCAGTTAGCACCTTCTTCTGCAGGTTTGTTGTACTTAACAAAGATGTCGCGTACCCAGTTCCATGCTTCCATTGTCTTGTCGCTTGTATCAAGATAGAGCTTACCATTTGCATCGCGGCCAGTAATAGCACCACCGTTAGAGTAAATAGCAGGAGCAGCAAATTCTGAGTTAAAGCCTGAGAGAGCATACTGATCGATGATACCATCGTTGTTTGTATCCTTTGTCAAAGCATCACACATTTCTTCGAATTTAGCCCATGTCCATTTTCCTTCCTTCTGGAGGTTATATGGCTCGTCTGGATCAAAACCATTGTCTTTAAGAACCTTCTTGTTGAAGAAGATACACTGACGTGGTTCTGGCATACCAACAGCAAATGTGTAACCTGGAATTACGTTACATACAGCCTTGTTCCACTTTTTCTTTGTCCAGTCGATATCCGGAACCTTAGAAACATCTGCCCAAAGGCCCTGTGCAGCACCTGTCAAAGCAGAGCGCTGGTCAATGATGAAGATGCGGGCATCGTCACCACCGGTAATACAGTAGTTAGCTACTTCTGCAGGGTGATCTCCCCATCCTGCCTGAAGGTCCTTCTGAACACACTTGAAGTTGTAGGTTTCTTCAAGATACTTGCGGTAGTTAGCCTGATCTTCCTGCTGTTTGTTTGCAGGAGCAGCATCCGGATTTGACCACCAGTCGTAGATTGTTACTTCAAGACCGCCAAAGTCATAAGCTTTCTTTGTAGCTGGATCTTTTTCAACCTTCAACTTTGAATAATCTCCATTTTGAGCTGCAGCAAGTGCAGCCTTTGAAGATCCGCCTTTTTTGTCACAACCAGCGAGTGCAAGTACAAGCACAGCTGAAAGTGCAATGAGTGCAATTTTTTTCATAAAAAAAACTCCTTTAACGCCATTTCTGGCAATTTTTTTTCATATTAACTAGTATACCACTCAAAAACACATTTGTAAAATAATTTTTTGGTGGTTAAACGAATAACTTTTTAAATTTATCCTTACATTTTAACACCGGTACTTGCAAGACTTTCTACAAAGAGTCTCTGACAGAATACATAAAGTATAATTACAGGGAAAATTCCCAAAAGTATTGCAGTAGAAAGCACGGCATTTGCATAAGCCATTGGCGCAATTACAGTACCTCCGTTTATGTTAGAAAGATAAATACCAAATTTATCTACAACCGATGTAAGAGAAATGGACAAAAGCTGAACCTTTCCTAAGAAGAGGTTTGAATAAAAACTGTCTGTCCACTGCCACACAAAGGAGAACAAAAAACAGGAGGTAATGATTGGTTTAGCACCTGGAACCATAATGCGCACAAAGGTCTTAAGAGGTCCACAGCCGTCTACATAAGCGGCTTCTTCCAGTTCAAAAGGGAATCCCATAAAGAACTGCCGGATCATAAAGATATAAAGTCCGTTTTTAAGTCCCTGACAGGTAAAACAAAGCATAAGATATGGCGAAATATTACCGCGCAGGTTTATTGTTTTTCCAAAGAAATTAAAGTAGCGGAAATGCAGGAACAAAGAAGTAGAAATTGTCTGCGGAGGAATAACAATAATAAGGATTACACAGAAAAACCAGAATCTTTTAAGAGGAAACTGGAATCGTGAAAAACCATAACCTACAATACTGCACATACAAACTTCGATTGCCGAAACAAGGATAGAAACCCAGATTGTATTTAAAAGTGTTGTCTTGTAATTAAGCAGAAAAGAAGCAATCTTCCAGTTGGAAACCGAAAAATGCTTTGGAACCAGTACAATAGTTGTATCGTAAAGGTCTCTTTCTGACATAAAGCTTACAGCAAATTTATTCAGGATTGGCTGAATAATCATAAAGCACATACCAAACAAAAGAATGCCGCGGAAAATATCAATGGCATACTTTTTTATTGTTTCCTTAAGAAGGATTCCGTCAGAGGCTTCGTTGCGCTCCCAAAAATCATTTTTCTTAGTCATAGTTGTATACCACCTTTGAAAGAATTGCCGAAGAAATGCCTATCAAAACCATACAGACAATAAAGTAAGACCAGGCCATTGCAGAGCTAAAGCCGTAAGCAAGAGCGAGCATGTTGTCATTAATTTTTGTCATGATTTCGTTATCGGATTTCATAAAGAAGTCTACGATTGTATAAACCCAGCAAACCGGAAGCAGAGGACTAATCATAGGAATTGTGATTTTACACATGCTTTCCCATGAAGTACAACCTTCCATCTGAGCAGCCTCGTACATACTTGGAGAAATGTTCTGCAGACCGGAAAGGAAGATTATAATCTGAATACCGGATGCCATGGCAACATCGTAAATGGAATCAATAATCTCAAAAACCTTTTCAAAGGTCTTGCCGCTTATGCCGCTAAAGCCCGTACTCGAAGAAACCAGGATGCGTTCCAATACCTGAGTAATAGAGTTTGCACTACCCGACTCTTCAATTGTATCCTTGAGCTGGGCCATAAGGGAGTTGTTGTTTTCAAGACCAACCAGAACACCGGAAGAAAGAATTACTGCAAGGAAGAAGATGGAACGGGCCAGAGTTCTTCCCTTAAAGTTTTGATTAAGAAGCAGCGCAACAAAGAAACTGAATACTACTGTTGCAAGAGAACGGTATATCATGTTACCAATTCCTTCTACCAGCATTCGCCTGAAGTCCGGATCAATAAGAAAAGCCTTCTTAAAGTTTGCCAGCTGGTTATAAGCCAGAGAAAAGCCCTGTGTAGAAATTGTAACATCTGACAAAGCCATTCTTAAAGACTGGCAGAGCGGCTTAACCATAAAGAAGATAAAACCAATTATAAAGGGCAGTATAAAAAGGTAGCCGTATACAGCTCTTCGCCCCATGAGCCCTACTTTTCGTTTTTTCATTTTAGTCCTCCACCGTCAAAATTCTGTAATCTCTGTCGGGAATATTTTTTCCTGTAGCAGTTCTGTAGCTTGTATAACCAAAGTTTACATAGATTACATAACCGTTGTCGAAGGTAGTTTTTGTAACCTGGTCGGAAACGTATTCGTGGTCTACAATAAGACTGTTTGCAACTACAGAAAGTTCTCGGTTATAGCGTTCATAAGAATCTTCAAACTCACTCTTCCAGGAATCAAAACAGCTTGAGTAGTACTCTGTGTAGTAGGTTTCCTGGAGCTTTTTAGGAGAAGCTTCCATGAAGGTATAATAAAGTCCGGCAGCAGTTTCGGCAGATTCAAGAATAATCTGGTCTTTTTCGTAACCAAGATTAACTGGTGAACCGGCGTAGTTTTTATAACCATGCAGCGCAATCTGATAGAAAGGAACTGTATAGTCAATAATGGCATAACTGTTACCATGCAAATCCATATTTGTAACAAAATCTGTGTAAGCAAGGGCATAGTCGTTGCCGGCATTGATCATTATGCTAAGGCCCTTATCGTTAGCCTGCTGCATTTTTTCCTGCTGGGCAATTCTTGCAGTTGCACGGGTTGTAACATGGCGGTCATTAAAGTCACTGGAAAGATTTTTTCCGTTATCCTTATAAGAAATACCGTCTACCCCAAGCTTTGCTGCATTCTTTGTGAGAACATCTGCACTCTTGTCGCGTAAAGACTGTCTCAAAAGATAATAAGTATCTCTGTCCGGGTCCTTACCAAACCAGAGGTCTGAATATTCATAAAGCTTACAAAGCTCGTCACTTACAAAGCGGGCAGAATCCCTGTAGCTGAAGAAGCCTTTAAAAAGTCCTGTACGATACTGGGTTTGAACAGAACCGTCCAGATAAAGCTTAGCCGAAGTATCTTCTACAGATTTTACAAGCTTTTTAAAGTTGCTCTTGCCGCCTAACTGACGGATAAAGCGAACCTTATTGAGCATTGTTGAACGGATTCCTTCATTAATAAAGCCCGAAAGCTTATAGCTTACATCTTTAATGCCCATATCTTCAATTTGCTGAATGATACCGGCAGCTTCCTTATAGGTTGTAAGTGCATAAGGACGGGTTTTTGGCATACCGAATACCTGCTGTTTCTTTTCTATGGCACCAACCAGCTCTACAGCAACCGGAATTTCGCGGTTCTGGGTTTTCTTGCTGCCTGCAAAAAGATAATGCTGATATTCCTTTGCCATATCTACATAAGAAGGTTCTTCTGTAAATATAAAGCTCTGGTGAATTACTTCACCCTTTGGAAGAGAGGTTTCAAAGCTGAACTGGGCATTTGTTGTACGGGTTGTTACTTCGTACTGCTCACTGTGAAGCATTCTGTAATCAAAGCGTGCATAGTTATAGCTGCCGAGCTTACCTGCAATTTCTGCAGTAAGACCTGCATATTCTGCACCACTTTCTATAATGGAAATAAAGCCTGAGTTTCCGTTGGCAATTCCAAATACAGGGAAGCTTGCACGGGTTTCGGTAATAACAGCCTTGCGGTCCATTGCATAGTCCCAGCCATAACAGTCTGCATAGTAACCGTTCTGGCGGGTCTTTCCGTTATTAAAGTTGATGATACTTCCACCACCCTCAGGAATGAGGATAAAGCCTGTATCTTCTGTTCCGCCGGCTCCAAAATATGGGAGTACAGAAACAAGAACAATAGGATACTTTAAGCGGTAAGAAATTTCATCAAAAGGAATATCTACAGAAAAGCCCTTTTCATCAAGCTTGTAAATAATGCTTATGTTAAAGGCAGGAACTTCCTTGATATTGGTTTCTTTATAAAGCTCCTTGTTTTTCTGGTAGTCTTCGTAGTCAAAGCCCTGTTTACCAAACAATTCTTCCAGCTGTTCCTTCTGGAAGGTCTGGGCATTTTCGAATACCAGGTAAAGAGGCTCGTCTTCCATCTTTGGATACTTGGTAAGCATGCTGTCCAGTTCGTCGCCCTTAAAGCTGCTTACGGTGTATTTATGGTAGGCACGCAGAATTGCATTCTTATCGCTCTTGCTTAAGCCTTCGCACCATTTGTCCAGATCTGACTGGTAAAGAATAAGAGGGAAAACATATTCACGATCCATCTGACCGACAGTATAGTCTACACGAATTTCAGAAGCGCTTGCTTTAATATCATAGAAATTTCTTTCTACACTATTAGAGAAAAGATCGTAGGTGTCTTCGTTTCCGTTTTCGGTAGAATATTTTATGAGCATAGTAGACTTCATGTTGTTCTTTTCGTTTGAAAGAGCAAGAGGGTCCTTCTGTGCCTCTGGCGGATTTGAATACCATACTTTACCTGTAGACTTTTGAGTTACGGTAAACTGTGTTGTTAAAGGATCCAGTTCAAACCTTATTTTATTGTTTTCAAGAACATAAGGAGCCGGATGCTTTTCTGCATTAAATTCATAATAGTCAAACTGTGGCTGAACTGCCTTTCCTACTGCAATAAGACGCAGAACAATAAAGGTCAAAAAGCCAAGTATTGCAATTGTAATGCCAAAACCAACCCAGAATTTTGCTGTAGGCTTATGGAATTCAAATTTCTTTGTCTTCATTGGCTTTGGTGGTCCAATGTACCAGTCCGGATACTTGGATTTTTTAGCCTTCTTAGCCTTTTTTTCCTTAGGAGGTTTTGGTTCTTTTATTTTTTTCTGTTTAGTTTCTTTCATTTCTTCTTCTGACATAGCCCCTCCTCCGTCAATTCAACCTGAATATGACTTCGCGGCCGAGTGAAACAAAATATGCTATACCCTGCGAAATCATACTAAAGAACAAGAGTACGATAAAAATAAAAATGAGCATGCCCGCAATTGTAAAAATTGTAAAGAGCAGCGTTTTAAAGAAACCGTACTGATGAATCATCATCATGGCCATAAAGATGAGCATTCCACACCAAAGGATAGAAACCGTATCAAAAATATTGTAAAAAGCAACCTCATCGCGGGTTACAAAGTTACTTATAATAATGATTGGAATCTGAATGAGCGGATATGGGGCCAAGGCATAGCCTGTTCCCATATAAATGTCACCAAGGTGGCCTTTACCGTCAAAAAGGGTTGTAAGAGCCCAGTTACATATACAGAAAATTCCAAGAGGAAGAAGAATTGTTGCAAACTCTTCGAAGACATTTACTTCTTCCCAGTGAACATTCATTACAACAAAACTTGTAAATCTTAAACGCCATACCTGGGTAAAGAGTGTAAGAATTACAATAAAGTTAGCTGCTCCATAAGAACCACGCTTTGCATGAATTAAATCCCAGAATCCGTCTGCCGGATGGAACATTACATAAAAAGCATATTTGAGCGTATCAAAAAAACGCGCATAAGTTTCTTTGAGCGTTAATTTTTTTAAACGTCTGGTTACAAAATTACTCATAGTGTACTAATCTCCCATTTAATTCTCTTTATCCATCTGACAAGAAGAGGAATTATGAGAATTGCAGCAATTACAATTACAATTAATGCAAAGTGCTGTTCTACCCATTCCTTGCGGTAATACTTAAAGGCTTTGGAATAATCTCTGCGGTCTCGCTTGAGCTTAAAGTATTCCATAGCTTCCTTGTATTTGTTCTGGCGCAAGAAAGATTTTCCAAGTCCAATATAGGCAAGGTCGTAGTTTCCATTTAACTGAAGAACCTTTTCCCAGGTTTCGGCAGAGTCATCATATTGACCAACTGCAAACTGCTCTGTAGCCCTGTAAATAAGATTACCGTAATCTGTAGGTGTAAATACTGTAATAGAAGCATTGGTAGAATCAAGTACAAAAAGATCTTTACCTATGTGTTCAATAGAAGCAGGCTTACGGAAGGTACCGTTTGTATTACCTCGGCCTCCAAAGGCAAAGAGCAGATAACCCTGATTATTATAGGCAAAAAGGCGTCCACGGGTTTCGTCAAGTGCAACATATACCTCGTTGTCTAAAACTGTAATATCTGCAATCCAGGAAGGTCCTTTTATACCACCGGCATTACCCCACTGCAGGTCACCGATTGCAACATTGTAACCGTTTTGAATAAGGATATCGTTTCCAAGTGCATTAAGACGGCGGATTGGATCTGCTTTACCCGAAAGGAGGTCCCATTCATCAAAGGAATGAGTTACGGCATAGATAAAGCCTTCGTTGTCCATATAGCAGTTTGAATATTCTGTAGGAACAAACAAAACCATTCGTGCCTTCTGGGCTTCGGTTGCAAACTTTTTCCAGAAGCGGTCGGCAGCACTAACAATTACTTTGGTTGCTCCATAAAAGCCCTGAAAGCTTCCGTCATATTCATACTTTAAAAATCCTTTATTTACGTTTTTTGAAAGAACATAAATACGACCCTTTGAATCGGCAATAACCTTGGAAGGCAAAAAGGCCTTACCCTTTTCGTAGGAAGGATCATCCGGCTCTCGCAGAACCATAATAACATTAAGGTCTTTGTCTGTTTTAATTATACGACCGTTATCTGTATCTGCAAAAAGGAAAGAACCGTCTTCCTTGCTAACAAAAATGTCTTTTGGACCTTTAAAAGTATTGTCTTCCAAAAAAGGACTTGGGTTTACCTGGTCAATAACACGGACAAACTCAAGAGTCTTTTTTTCTGTATATTCCAGCTCTATAAAGCGGTTGTTATCTGAATCGGCAACATAAAGGTGGTTACCGTTTGCAAAAAGCGACTGAGGATTTTTAAGAGCCTTGTCCAGCTGTAAGTCTGCAGCATAAACTACATGGGAAACACGGTAGGCATCCGGAGACTTTTCTATATCATCCCAGAAGTTATAGGTATAGGTATCTCCCTTGGCAAAAAGATTTGAACAAAGCAGGCCTGCAAGAATTACAGTAAATAAAAGCTTAGATTTTTTCATTCTGCTGTCCTCCCTAATCCTTTAAGCCCGAAGAAGCCATTGTTTCCATAATCTGACTCTGAGAGAAGATAAAGAAAACAATTGGCACGAGCATTGTAAAAACGATAACAGCGTTCTGCTGTCCCATACGGGCAATTACGTTCTGACCAAGCTGATTAAGTGCATAGCTGAGCATCTTTTTAGACTCGGTATAGATTGTAGTTGTCTGAGGGTTATTCCAGAGTCCCTGAATAGAGAAAATGGAAATTGTAAGCCAGGCAGGTCTGACATTTGGCATTACAAGCTTCCAGAAGATTGTAAACTCCCGTGCACCGTCAATCTTTGCTGCCTCAATAAGAGACATTGGAAAGCCGTCCATAAACTGCTTCATAAGGAACAGTCCAAGAGAACCACCGATTGCCGGAAGAACGATAGACCAGTAGGTATCTACAATATGGAGCTTACACATAATGAGGTAGTTAGGAATACCTGTTACATAACCGGTAAACATAAGGGCAACTACCGCAATACGGAAGAAAAGCTGTCCTCCAGGGAAGTTGTACTTTGCAAGTACATAAGCTGCCATAGAAGCAAGAATTACGTGTCCCAGAGTTCCAACTACTGTTACAAAAAGTGTGTTCCAGATATATCTTGTAAGCGGAACCCAGCCCTGACTCAAGGTAATAAACAGATCTGAATAGTTATCAAGGGTTGGATGGCGCGGAAAGAAATCCGGCGGGAACTTTAATACTTCATCAAGCGGCTTGAGAGAGTTGGAAATTGCAAAAACCAGAGGGAAAACCATGAGGGCTGCAAAAATACCAAGGAATATATAAACTCCAATATCTCCGCCAATAGAGCGGTTAGGTTTTCTGCGGTGCTTATAGTGATGAATTGTCATGTCTTTATACATATTCTTTGAAGCCATAAGACACCTCCCATTAATGACCTACTCTGCTAAGCAGGGCCTGAATTGCCTTGTTACAGAGAATCATTGTCAAGAATAAAACTGTGGCTATGGCCGAAGCATAACCCATCTCGAATCGGGTAAAACCGTAGTCAAAAAGGTGCGTTACAATGGTTCGCGCACAATAGTCTACAGAAGGATAGCCCGCAAGCTGCATTGGAATATCACAAACACTGAAAGAAGTAGTGATTGACATAACTGCTCCAAACAAAAGCATTGGCTTCATATTTGGAAGAGTAATATACCACAGCTCCTGCCAGCGGTTTTGAATACCATCAATATAACCGGCTTCGTACTGAGCCTGATCTACACCCTTTAAACCTGCAACAAAGGAAAGGAAGCCTGTTCCAAGCGAAGTCCAGAGGATTACAGGAATTACAACCTTTAATACATTCATAGGATTTGTTAAGAACAAAATCGGCTGCTGAATAATATTCCAGGCTATGAGCTTTGAGTTTAACCAGCCTCGTGCATCATCAGAAAACAGATTCTTAAATACAAGGAAGGCAGAACCCGAAATAGAAGGCGCATAGAAGAAGAATACAACTATGGTTCTAAGCCAGTTTGGAAGCTCATTAATAAGCCAGGCAAAAATAAAGGCCATGATATAACCAACCGGTCCAATGATGAGGGCAATTACAAAGGTATTTTTAACAGCAGTTGTAAAAACCTCATCCTCCAGAAAAAGATTTATATAGTTTCTGGCACCAATAAAGTCCGGCTTTTCCAGAATATTGTAGTTTGTAAAACTAAAATAAATGGAAGTAAGCATAGGCATTACATAGAAGGTTATAAAGAGAATTGCGTATGGCAAAAGAAAAAGATAACAGAAACTATGACGCTTTGCATTTCTTACAAGGTCAGTAGAAGCCATCTTTTTCCTGTCAATATATTTCTTTAATTTTTCATTCATATTTGACTCCATCTTAATCCTGTGCTACAGGAAGATTAAATTCCTTTCGCTTGCGGGTAAGCTCATCGTTAATTTTGCGGGTGTAATCAATAAGAGTTTCACGCGCATCATCTTTTTCATTTACTACACGGCGGGCAGCATTAACTATATGGCGTGGAGTATAATAACTACCCGGAACTTCAGGAACACCAAAGGTCTGATCAAGAGAATTTTCAAGAATCTCAATCTGATCTGTATTCCATGAAAGCTGCTTAAGGGCTTCTACGTTTGCAGTTGCATAACGGGCAGAGGCACCAAGAAGAGCTTCCATTTCGCGTCCGTAACGAACCTGAGCTTCTGTAGAAACCCACCACTTCATAAACTCCCAGGAATCATGCTGAATCTGTTCATTCTTCATAACCTTAGCCCAGGTCTTCTGGTCTATACCCGGAATACTACCAGCTTCCAGAGTTTTACCGCTAAAGCTTGAATAGGTAAGATCCGGCAGATTTGAAAGATCCAGGTCATCAAGATTTATACCTTTTTTAATCATCATGGTACAAACACCACCGGCTGCATTAGAACGGTCAAGTTCACCGCGTGAGTTTATGGTTCCAGGAAGATAAGTAAAATCCCAAAGGTTTCTGATTTCCGGAGCACCAACTACAATTGTGTTGTAGGTTGTATAGTTTGCAATACCAACCGGCATATCACCTGTACGGAAGCGGGCCATAAAGTCGTAGATAAGAGGAAGACCATAGTCATTGTAAAGACTACAGTAAGTCTTAAAGGCGGCAATACCTGCTTCGGAATCTACTACAGACTTGTCTCCGTTGGCATTGTAAATACGTCCATCCTGCTGGTAAATCATTGAGTATAAAACAGTCATATCAAGATTGTTTACGTTAGGATAAGGAACACCGACAGAAAGATTGTTTGCCTGTAAAGTTGGCAGCATATTTATAAAGTCTTCCCAGGTCTGAGGAACCTCAAGATCAAACTGGGCAAGAATATCCTTGCGATAGAACAGAAGGTTAAAGGTTTCCTGTTCCGGAAGTGCGTAAAGTCCACCATTATACTTGTAGAACTCATAAGAACTTGGCTTAAACTGCTTGAGTACTTCTTCACAGTCATCAAAACGCATAAGGTTTACGTTGGCATTACGCAAAGCATAATCTACAGGCTGTGATGTATAAGTAGAAATTACAACATCCGGTCCATTACCTGCAACTACTGCAGTAAGCAGAGCGTTAGGGTTAATAAGTTTTACGTTTACCTTGATGCCTGTTTGTGGAGTAAAGGTATCA
>JAFYDO010000306.1 GCA_017544745.1 Treponema sp.
ATATACGGTGCTGGAATCTTTAACTTGGGGCAGAATGCAGCGCGGAATGTCCAGAAGGGCCAGAAGTTCTTCATCCCATTCCAGTGTGTGAATATTAAAAAGCATTGTACGGCTTGCGTTGGTGTAGTCTGTTACGTGTGCTTTGCGACCAGACAAACGCCAGGTGAGCCAGGTGTCTACTGTTCCTGCAAGGATGTCTCCTGCATTTGCACGCTCTCGAACACCCGGAACATTGTCCAAAATCCATTTGATTTTTGTACCGCTAAAGTAGGCGTCGGGCAGGAGACCAGTTTTGGCACGGATCATTTCTCCTTTGCCATCTGCAATGAGCTTATCTGCAATGTCTGCGGTACGGCGGCACTGCCATACAATTGCGTTGTATACAGGTTTGCCTGTATTTTTGTCCCAGAGAATTACAGTTTCGCGCTGGTTTGTAATGCCAACGGCTTCTATCTGGTCAGGCGACAAGTCGGCCTTCATAACTGCTTCTTTCATTACAGAAAGCTGGCTTATAAAAATATCTTCGGGATTATGTTCAACCCAGCCCGGCTTAGGGAAATACTGCTGAAACTCGCGCTGTGCAACTGCAATTTTTTCTACATTTTTGTTGAAGACTACGGCGCGGGAAGAAGTTGTGCCTTGGTCAAGGGCCAGGATGAATTTTTGCATGATATGCTCCTATTGTACTAATCCATCAATTGCAGGTGCAACGGCTTTACGAATTTCTGCCAGGTCTTTTGCTTCAAGAACGGCAATTCTAAAAATAGATGATTCTACAAGAATGTAAATGAGTTCAACTACGGAGTGCACGTTCAGATCTTTTTTGAATTCGCCGGACTTAATTCCGCGGATAATTACAGTGCTCAAAAGGTGGCGCAGACGGATAATTCGACGATGGATTTTTTCCTGAGGGTTTTCGTTTGCTTTTTTAAGACCGAGCAGGTATGAATGAAGTACATTAAAAAGCTTAAGGTTCTGTTCGCAGTAATCAATTATACACATAGCCATTTTGTACAGCGCATCGTGGTTGCTAAGGCTTGTGTCATCAATAATGGCATTAAGGTCCATTTCCATGGCAATAAGAATCTGCTTAAGGCTGCCAATAAAGATGTCTTTCTTGTTGTCAAAATATATGTAAAGCGTGGTTCTGGTTACACCGCAGGAATCTGCAATTTTCTGAAAGGTTGTGTCTTCGTACCCTTCGGTTGCAAAGACGTCCAGCGAACGCTCCAGAATGTCGTGACGCCTCTTATCATGTTCTACTACTATTGCCATTTTACCCTCTCTTATAAATATACAGTTTTGTATCTAAATTTCCAGCCTTAAGGGCTTTTATGCTTCCTGTCTTATGACCAAAGCTTTCCATAAAGCCTTCGTGCGAGGTTATAATGCCCAGGTCCCAGCCGGGAAAATCTTCCCAGAGACTGCCCATGCTCTTATAAAGCTCGGCGGCCTGCAGTTCGTCTCCAAGTCGTTCTCCGTAAGGTGGATTGCACAGCAAAAGACCATTTTCGTACGGTGCTTCAAGGTCTGCAAAATCAGACTGAATAAAGTCCGGGCGTGGAAGATGTGCGCTAATGCCAATAGACTTTAATGCACGTCCTGCCATAACGCAGGCATGTTCAGCATTTTTCTTTGCGCGTTCTACAGCGGCTGCATCAATGTCGCTTCCTGTAATTCTTACTTCTACATCGGTGCGTATCTGTGCAGCTTCTTCTTCACGAATTTTCTGAGCGGCTTCCTCATCAAAAAACGGCAGATTTTCAATTGCAAAGCGTCTTCCAAAACCAGGTGCAACATTAAACGCATAAAGGGTAGCTTCAATTGCAATTGTACCCGACCCGCAGAAAGGATCGTGCAGCGGAGTTTTACGTCTCCACATCATTTCCTGTAAGAGGGTAGCGGCTAGGGTTTCGCGCAAAGGAGCAATTCCTCCGTCTGTTCTGTAGCCACGTTTATGCAGCGGCAGGCCCGACAGATCAAGCAGAATCAAAGCAGTGTTGTCATCAATGTAAACACGGACATCGCTCTGGTCTCCGCTTTCGGGCATGGTAGTCATATGCCATACGTCACCGCATTTGGAATAAATAGCTTTGTGAACCATTCCCTGAATTGAATGTTCAGAATTGAGTTTGGATTTATAAGTACGAACCTTGTCTACAACAACGCGTGAATCACGTTTTAAAAAATCCTGCCAGGCAATGGCATAAGCACCATCATAAAGTTCATCAAAATTATAGGCAGGATATTCTGCTAACTGAAGGTAAACTCTATCAGCAGTACGCAGGCACAGATTGGCTCTAAAAAGCGCATTGTCGTCTCCGGTAAAGCTTACGCGGCCCGGTGCATTAGAGACAAGCTTATAGCCAAGATGTTTAATTTCGTTGCCAAGGATCTTTTCTGCACCTACGGCACAAAGAGCTACCAGAGTATTCATATTAGTTTTCGTTATCGCTGGCTATAGAATAATCGTAACCGGCATCCCCGTGCTCTGGTTCAAGCTTAAAGGTAGAAATCTCTACTCCGGTTTCGTTCTTAAGCTTAATGGAAGCAAGTGGTGTCCAGGTAATATACTGAAGCGATTCTTCTTCGGCATCTTCGGTTATTTTTCCCTTTACCAGTTTTTGACCAATTATACCAACAAGCTTAATATCCTTATAAAAGAAATCCTGAGGAATAAGCTCCTTA
>JAFYDO010000307.1 GCA_017544745.1 Treponema sp.
AGCATTGATTACATTAACATCCATACTGTTAACTATAGCAGATAATTCAAATGTCGCAAGTGTTTAAGTGAAAAAAATTGCAAAAAAAGTTTATAAAAACAATTCGGTAAGAAATACTATTCCGCAGCAAATGCAGGCAACCGGGAAAAGTCCAAGCCCAAAATAGGAAACAACAATGCCTACCACAAGCGCAATAATTCCCGCAATTGGAGACTGGGTTGCTTCAATAATTGCAGGGAAAGTCATTACTGCAAGTGTAACATAAGGTACGTAATACAGGAAAGATTTTATAAAACGATTGTTAATTGGTTTGCGTATAAGTGTAAGCGGAAGCACTCTGATTAAGTAGGAAACGATTGCCGCAGTAAAAATATAAATGTATGCATTACCTGTCATTTTTCGCCTCCCGCAGATTCCGGTTTTTCAGTTGCTTTTGAATCCTGTGTGTCATCCACCGGCTTAATAATTGCGATGATTGCAGAAATCACAACTGTAAGAATTATTGTTCTTGTTCCGCCAGAAAGCTCGCGAACATAAGGAATTATTCCACAAATATAGCTAGAAACAAAGCTTACGGCTACAGCAATTGCAATTACAAGGTTCTTTTTTGCAGGTGGGATAATTATTGCAATAAACATTCCATACAAAGCAACCGAAAGTGCACTTACAACACGGGCTGGCAAAATGTTTCCTGCAATTATTCCAAGAGAAGTGCCCAAACTCCAGAGCGGTACAGAAATCAAAATAGCCCCGTAATTGTATAAAGGATTTACATAACCTTCCCGTGTACGCGCAATTGAAATGCCAAAAATCTCATCTGTAACGCCAAAGCCAACAAGCAGCCTGTGAATAAACTTTGTGTTAGGGTCAAAATGCTGGCTCAAAGCACAGCTCATTAAAAAATAACGTGCATTTACAACAAGAGTGATGATGGCAACTTCAAGGTAAGTCGCCCGCTCAATTATAGAATTGAACAAGGCATTTTCACCGGCAGAGGCAACATTAAAAAAGCTTGCTACAAAACCCTGAAAAGCTGTAAGTCCCGCTTTTTGTGCAACAATTCCAAGCGAAAATGCAACGGCAAAATATCCCAATCCAATTGGAAGACCGTCGCGTAAACCTTGCCAAAAAACACTATTTTTTTTCATATTCCGTAGCCTGTTATAATTTATAGCCTATTGTTTTCAGCAGAGCTGCTGCATTCTTATAAAGCACTTTTTCACGGTCTTCTGCATTCAGTTCCAGCTTATTAAAACGCTCAAGCTCGTCTTCATGATCCCACATTGGGAAATCAGAACCAAACAGGAACTTTTCTACACCGTGAGCCTGCATCATTTTTTTAGCTGTTTCAACAGGGAGCTTCCAGAGGGTGCTGGAAGTGTCAAAATAAACCTTCTGTCCAACAAGATATTCCATAGAAGCTTCCCATTCAGTATATCCGCCAAAATGCGCCGCAATCATTATAAGATTCGGGTGTTTATTCAGCACGTTTCTGATTCTTTTTGGACCGGAAAAATCGTAGCGGCAGTCTCCTGCATGAACAAGAACAGGAAGCTTAAGCT
>JAFYDO010000055.1 GCA_017544745.1 Treponema sp.
AAGCGGTCGGCGGTGTCTATTTCTGCAAGTACGCGGAACATTTCTGGGGTAATCGTTGTCTTTGTGACATGGGTTAAAAAGTGTTCTTTGAGTTTTGTGATATTCTGGTCTGTAAAATATTTTGAAAGTAATTCCTGGAAATATGTTGTTGGCATCTGCAGATTTTTGAAAACAAAGTTTGCACCGGCTTCATAACTCATTGCCGTTGCATAATTGTTATTTCTGAAAACACAAACTTCACCCTTTGCCATCTCAACACGTTCACTGCCTGTATTAAAAGAATACGACCAGTTTATATCCTGGCTCAGATTGAACATAATTTGAACTTCATTCTTACCGTCGTTGTCTTTTTCTTCGGCAAAGGTTGTTTCCTGCACCTGGACATTCCAGCTGTGATAAATTATGTTTTCACGTTTTTTAGATTTTTCCAAATTAAGCTTACCAAAAGAATTTTCAACGGAACCGCTTCCGTCTAATTCAAGTTTGATAGCCTTACCCTGAACTATTACGTTTTTATTAATACTCATAAGATAAGGCTATCATAACATTGTTAGTCATGAATAACAAGTTACTTCTTTCCGAGTGGCTTCAACAGATAAATCAAAGCCGGTGTAAGAGTGTAGTCTGCAATTAGGGCAGAACCAAGTCCTACGATAGAAAGAAGTCCAATTCTGAACATTGCTGTAATCGGACTGAAGCAGTACATGAGGAACATAGCACACAAAATAAAGGTAGTGGTTCCCATTGTCTTTCCGATCTCACGGAAGCTTTCTGTAACTGCGTCTGCATAGCTTCTACCGACTTCCAGTTTTGCTTTAATATGGTTAGAGAAATGGATTGTATCATCAACCGCAATACCAAGAATCATAGGCATGATCATCATTGTCATTTCATCAAGCGGCATGTGACTGTAACCCATAACTGCACCAATAAGGAGAACCGGAGCAATGTTTGGAATCATTGCAATAAGACCTGTTCTTATGCTTGCAAAAACAATTATCAAAAGAATGGCAATCATAACAAAGGAAGCACCAAAGGATTTAAGTTCACTTATTACAACTGTTTCGTTCATGGCAGCGTTTTCTGCTACAGTTCCAACAACTGCAACATGAGCTGTTGGGAAGTATTTTTTTGCGGCGGCTTCTGCTGCCTCGATATCTTCAACAATCATATTTGCATTGTAATCAGAAATTTCAACATGAGCATAAGCGGCATTGTAGCTTTCGGAAAGTTCATCAAAAAGGGCTTCGCTATCCGAGATTTCATAGAAGAACAAAAGCTGGGCAAGCATATCCTGTTCTTCCGGAATCTTGTAATAAGCCGGATCATCGCCATTAAACACGCGGTACATTTCTTTGACCATGCGGGTAATGCTTCTTACACGAGGCTTTCCGTTTGTTATTTTTGTCATCTGAAGCTTGCCTAAATCTTCTTCAAGAGCCTCGAGTGCAAGCATGTTGTCAGGATCTTTAAAGGCTTCTTCTTCATCAAACTCAATCATAACATCATAGCTGTAAATATTTCCAAGCTTTGTTTCAAGGATTTTTTCGATGCGCTGAACAAAAGGAACCTTGTTTCCCATGAACTTTAAGTAGTCCATGTTTACTTCCATTTTAAGAAGACCAGGAATACATAGAGCAATAACAACAACAGAAATAATTGTTACAAGCTTACTGCGCTTAACAATTTTTTTACCAATTCCTTCAAAAACAAGGTCTGCTTTTGTTGCACCCTTTGTTTCTGCAAGTACAGGAGCCTTATCTTTGCCAAAGCTCATGAAAATAGGTATCAGAATTACAACATAAAGATAAACCATTAAAACTACTGCAGCTGCCACGGCACCAAGCCAAATCATTGGGCGGATATTTGCAAAGAGGAAAGAAAGCAAAGAAACTGCAGTTGTAATTACAGTGAATAAAATCGGCCAGCCAGACTCACCAACAGCCTCTATAACAGATTCTTTCCTTTTTCCTGTCTGCCTGAAATGCATCTTAAATGCATTTATATAGTGAAGGGCATAACCGATAGAAAGAGCCATTCCCAAAAGAACCGGAAGCGACATCATATCACCATCTGCAGGAATATTTATTAGGCTTGTAAAACCAAAAACTGTTCCAATTCCAAGGAGAGTTGCAAGGAAAGGAACAATTACTCCGGAAACAGAGCGGGCAAAAATGACAAGACAAATGAGCATAACCAAAAAACCAAGGGCGATTCTGGAAACAAAATCTTTTGTAAGAATATCTTCCTTCTCGGCTGTTGTATAGGCACTTCCAATTGGCATAAGGGACCAGCTGTCGCTTTTAAACTCATCACTCATTATGACTTTTTCTGCGGCATGTCCTACAGCAGAAACATCTTCGCTTTCGTTCTTGAAAGGATTAAGCTTTAAGGAAAGCCAGCATTCTTTTGCATTGTCGGAAACAAGATTATTTACAATGGATTCTCGGCTCAAGATAAAGGCTTTCTTTTCGGCAAGCTCTTTGGGATCGGTTGGAATGCCATCATCAAAAGGGCTCTTTACTTCAAAGCCTTCTTCGTCCCCAATTGGAATGGAGATTGTTGTAAGAGAAGTTACCTTATCTGCAAAAGGAACTTCTGTTTCAAGCCTGTCGCCAAGTCGGTCAATCATATTTAGAACGTCAGGTGCAAAAACATCCTCAGCCTGAACCAGAACAAGAACGTACTGGTCGTTACCGAATACTTCCTTAAAATGGTCAGAGTTCTTTTTAATTTCACTACCATTTACAATCCAATCGCTGTTACTGCTTTCTGTACGGAAATTTCTCATACCAGAAAGACAGACTGCTGTCCAGACCAAAAGTATAATCAGCCAAAGCCAGCGATGTTTAATCTGTCTTTCACCGATTTTTTTGAAAAAATTGTTAATTTTTGAAATTTTCATAAAAAACCTCTTTTATGATATATATAGTTAGTTATGACTAACTATAATGCATTTTATAAAACAAGATTTTTTGACTCTATCAAAAGTCGGTAAATTTTTAACACTTTTCACTCATTTTTTAATTTTTGTTAGTTGCATATAACATAATCTTGTGGTAAAGTTAGCATATACTAACACAAGTTAGCGTAAACTAACCTTACACAGGAGCAATATTATGACAGATGGTGGAAAAAAGTTTCTTTGGGGTGTAGTTGCAGGCCTTGCAGCAGCTGCTTTTATTAAAACAGACACATTCAGAAAAGGTTGTGCAAAAGTAGTTGCAGGCGGAATTCAGCTTAAGGATGACGCAAAAGAATACTTTGAAACAATCAAAGAAGATGCCGAGGACGTAAAAGCCGAACAGGACGCAAAGGCTAATGCATAGATGCTGAAACAAGTTCAGCATGACTGATAGTTTATGAATTTCACAATCAGACATTCTCTTCCCGGGCGGATTCGTGTCCGCTATGATAAAACTCAAATCTCAAAACGTCAGGCAGCACTTGCTTATAATCTTCTTTCTGTTCAGGAAGGGATGACTGATGTTAGTGTAAATTACACAACGGGATCCTTTTTAATTTATTACGATACAAAAAAACTTTCCGAAAAACATATTCGTGCTTATTTTATGGCACTTTCAGATAAATATCTTAAAAACCAGGAAATGCTGGATGCTGTAGATGAACCACCCGAACAGGAGAGTCTTTTATTTGATCTTGCCTGCATGACAGCCTGGCATTATTTTAAACAGATTTTACCTTTGCCAATTCGTATTGTACTTCGTGTATGGTCGCTGGGACCTCGCATATTAAAAGGTGTAGAACATGTATCCGCAGGAAATATCTTTAAATCAGAAGTTCTTGATGCAACGGCTATCTCTATGGCTCTTATAACTGGTGACACAAAAACGGCTTCAAACATCAATTTTCTCTTAAACATTGGCGACACGATTGAAGAGTTTACAAAAAAGAAATCATACTCAGATTTAGCAAACAGACTGCTTTCACAAAATGATCAGGTTCAGCTTGTTACAAAAAATGAAAAAGGTGAAACTATTGAAAAATCAGTGCCGCTTTCATTTGTAAGAAAAGGCGACCTTGTGGCTGTTCGAACCGGTAATGTTATTCCTGTTGACGGAGAAGTTATTCATGGAGAAGGCCTTGTAAATCAGGCATCAATTACCGGAGAACCACTTGCTGTTGAAAAACGTGAGGGCGCATCTGTTTTTGCAGGAACTGTAGTACAGGAAGGAGAACTTTTTGTAGAAGTCCGTGCTACCGGAAATCAAACAAAGGTTCAGAATATCCTGACAATGATAGATAATTCTCAGGCGCTCAAAGTATCTTCGCAGGTACGTTCGGAACATCTTGCTGATTCTCTGGTAAAATATAACTTTTTACTTTCGCTGGCAGTTTTCCTTGCTACCGGCAACATGACAAAGGTTATGGCAACGCTGATGGTAGATTATTCCTGTGCAATGAAGCTTGCCTCCCCTATTGCTGTTTTGAGTGCCATGAAGGAAGCTGCTGAAAATGGAATAATCGTAAAGGGAGGAAAGTTTCTTGAGGAAGCCTCTCTTGCAGATACAGTTGTTTTTGATAAAACAGGAACTTTGACAGCGGCGGCACCCCAGCTTTCACGGATTATTACTTTTGAAGGCCGTAAAGAAAATGATGTACTTGCAATTGCAGCCTGTCTTGAAGAACATTTTGCCCATCCTATTGCAACTGCCGTTGTTCATGCGGCACAGGAACGCGGAATCCTTCATCCGGAAGAACATGCTAAAGTTGAATATATTGTGGCTCACGGAATTGCAACTAAACTTAATGGCAAAAAACTCGTTATAGGAAGCCGTCATTTTATTTTTGATGATGAAAAGGTAGCGACACCAAAAGAACTCGAGACCATCCAGAAAGAAGCAATCGAAAACGGTGAGTCTCTTTTATATCTTGCAGAAGAAAAAAAACTTATAGGAATTTTTGCAATCAATGATCCTGTAAGAAAAAATGCTCCTGCAATAATTAAAAAACTTCATCAAAGCGGAGTACGCAACTGTGTGATGATTACAGGCGACGACGAAGGCGCTGCCCGCAATGCCGCAAAAATCACAAAGATTGACAATTATATTTCACGCGCTCTGCCAGAAGATAAGTTCAAATACATTGAAGAACAAAAACGTCTTGGCCACAAAGTCATCATGATTGGAGATGGTATAAATGATGCTCCTGCCCTAGCCACTGCGGACACAGGAATTGCAATGGGAGATTGTGCAGACATTACAGGAGAAACGGCTGACATAATTTTATCCAACGAAGATGGACTTGAAGGCTTATACAAAACACGTGTACTTGGTTCCCGCCTCATGGAAAAAATTGAAACAAATAACCGGGGCATTGTAGCAGCAAACACAACCTTTATGCTGCTGGGGCTTTTTGGAATTATTTCGCCTTCAATGGCAGCAATCCTTCACAATGCATCTACTGTTGCA
>JAFYDO010000308.1 GCA_017544745.1 Treponema sp.
AATGATGCAGGTGCTAAGGGCGGCATTTTAATTTTCCTTCCCGGAGAAAAAATTATTAAGGATTGTGTAGAACGGCTTTCTATCTGTCCGTTTAGCAGGCATCTTCATATTCTGCCTTTGTACGGACGCCTTAGCAAAGAAGAACAGGAACGTGTTTTTGATGACCCTCCTGCAGGCAAGAAAAAAGTGATAGTCACAACTAACATTGCCGAAACCTCTGTTACAATACATGATATTACAACTGTAATTGACTCAGGTCTTGCAAAACTTAATTTTTACAGCCCGCGTACCTTTACTTCGAGCCTAAACGAAACTCCTGTAAGCAAAGCAAGCTGCAACCAGCGCAAGGGACGTGCCGGTCGTACTCATGCAGGAACCTGTTACCGTCTTTACAGCCGCAAGGATTTTGAAGCCCGCCCGCTCTATACTACCGAAGAAATCTACCGTACCGATTTGAGCGAAGTTGTTTTACGCATGGCAGAGCTTGGTATTACCGATTATTTTGATTTTGATTTTATTGCTTCCCCAGGACGCGAAGGAATTATTGGCGCTGTAGATACCCTTCATATGCTTGGAGCATTGGACGAGGATAACTGCCTTTCTGCAATCGGAAAGATGATGGTACTGTTCCCGCTTGAACCTCGCATAAGCCGCATTATTGTAGAAGCGGTAATGCGCTTCCCGGATGTAATTGATAAAACTCTTACAGCAGCAGCTTTTTTGTCTGCAAACTCACCGTTCCTTTTGCCTGCAAATGAAGAAATGGAAGCCCGCAAAGCACATCATCGTTTCCGAGATTTACAGGGAGACTTTGGAACTTATATAAATCTTTTTAATGCCTATAAACAGAGTGATTACAAGGAGAAATTCTGTAAAAAGAATTATCTTGATGACCGCGTTATGGCCGAAATTGACAACATCAAATGGCAGCTGGGCCAGATTGTTGGAGAAAAGCTTGGCCTCCCGATTGTAGAAGGCAGCGGAAACATGAGCGATTACCTTTGCTGTATTGCAGCGGGAATGATTCAGTTTGTATGTATCCGTACCGGTCGTGAAAACTACCGCTCTCTTACAGCAGATCATATCTGTATTCACCCGGGCTCTGTTATGTTCCGCCAGGACCCGCTGTTTATTGTAGCCGGCGAAATTGTCCGCACCAGCCGCATTTTTGCTATGAGTGTTTCTCCTTTGACCCGTCCTATGCTTGATGTTATAAACCCGCAGCTGTTTGAAAGGTTAAAGGCTTGTAAGACGAATAGGATTAAAGAAGATACTGGTCATGCCGAACTTGTTTCGGCATCTGCTAATGGTAAAAAGAGATCCCGAAACAAGTTCGGGATGACAGAGGAATCAAAAGGTCATGCTGAACTTGTTTCAGCATCTGCCCTCTCCATCGGCGACTTTGTTTTTGAAACTACAAAAATCAAAGGAAAGAAAACTGCAATTCTGCCGCTGGAATATCTGGTACCGGCAGTGCGTACAGAAAAAGACAAGAATAAACTTGCAGCGTGTGCTCAGTTACGGGGGCTCATAAAGCTCCCTGGTGGTGGCATTCTTATGGACGGCGAAAAAATGGGTACTATCATAAATGCTGTGCAGGAACTTGACCTTACACCGCTTGGCGAAAAACGCTGGAACCGTCATCTTAATGCAAGCATATACGAACAGGTTGCAAAAGAAAGCCTTGTAGATTCT
>JAFYDO010000056.1 GCA_017544745.1 Treponema sp.
GCATGAAGGCGGAGCTCTCCACTCTTGTCGGTATAAGGCCAGCAGGCAGGCATGAGCCAGTGTGTGTCGGGCAGGTTTACTGTTGCAGGGTCTACATAGTTGGAAGTAATTCCAATACCGCTCCACGAGCAAAGCTGAAACTCTGCTTTGAGTGTTCTTGCTGTCAAAAATGCATAGGCTTTGTCCGGACGTTCTTGTTCTGTACAGAAGGTGTCTTTTTCCCAGATGCCTTCTACACCATAGCCGCAGGTAATGCTGTCGCCAATAAATTCAATTTTTGGATGAGCCTTGCTGTCTATAATTCTTCCTCTGCGGAGCGTTCCTTCAATTTCAAGATTTTTTAATCCTGCATAACCAAAAGCACATTCGCTTAGCTTGAGCACCTTTATCACAACGGTCTTTTCTATTTCTGACTGAAAAAGTGTAATTTCATTCTGGGTCTGGTCCAGCGAAACCCGTACTGGTTCCTTATTGCCGCCGGGAGTTTTGCTTTCTTTTAAAAAATTAAAATTGTCCCAGAAAGAGTCGCCCTTGTATTTTTCTGGAGAAGCAAGCTCTGTAACATAAACGCCGAGTATTCCGTGTTCTGTGTCCTTCTGGTCTGCAGGGTCGCTGAGTATTGTTGCAACAGCCTTTGTTCCCGTAAAGCAGAATTCAAAGCCGCTTAGTGAATAATCAAAATAGCGTATGTCATTATGGTCAAAGCTGCGCCCATACCATTTAAGCTCATCAAATTCAAGTTTCATATTAAACTCCAAGCGGTTCGTATTCAATGCGCACTTCCGGCAGCGATGGCAGCACAGCATAGTAATTGTTCATCCACTCTCCGTCAGAGGCTTCGTAAGGGTTGCTGCCATCCTCCGGGTAATTAAGTCCGTCTGCAGGAGGCATAAAAATGCGAAGCTTCATGCTTACCGGTTCGTTAATTTTATGTTCAAAAAACCAGCTCATAAGGTCAACAAATTTAACCCCAGGTGCTTTGTAGAACCACCAGCCGCCAAATTCCAAAAGGAGATTTGTATCTGCCAGAGGGCCGTTAAAATAAAGCTCTGCAAAATGCGGATTTTTTTCTATATTAATTTCCATTTCTACGCCTTCGGCATCTTCGGAGCTCGACCAGCGCAGCTTTGCGGGAAGTTCTGTTTCCCCGGCTTCCTGCAATTTCTGGCTAAAGAACGGTTTATGTAAATCATTTCTGTAGCTTGCAAGAAGTGGCTGCTCTATACCTACATCGCTGTTATTAGGGTCGGTTACTTCAAGTCCAAGTCGTCCGTCGTCGCGGAATTGATACAGTGTCATAGCACTAAGCCATTTGTCATCATCTGAGCGGAGTTTTTCCATAAAGGCATGCAGCTTTGTTGCCTGAACATAAGGACCGTTTACATCGCCGTCGGTGTTCATTTCGCTCAAAACCATTGGCTTGTTCTGTCCGGTAATAAAGCGCAGACGGTCAAGTGTTCTTTTGAACCTGTAATAAACGTCGTCATTGTCAAAGGAAGCAAAGCTTGTTCCGCCTTTTTTTGCTATATCGTTTGGCCAGCCCCAGTGCAGCGAAAGATAATTGTCGCAGCTCCATATATCTGCAGCCTTGTGTGCTTCTAAAAAGATATCTTCCATTTCAATCTTACCGGTAGCCTTTTGCCACATGCCTGCACATAAAATCATCTTTACATTCGGGGCGTACTCGTGCATTACGCGGCACACCATAACAAAAAAGGCTGCAATTTCGGCATAGGTAGCGCGTCTCGTGTAGCAGAACCAGGCTCCCGTGCATTCATGATTTACACGCAAAAGCACACGGCCATAAGGACGCAGATCCTTGGCAAGCAGAATAATATCCTCTTCTTTTAGGTGGGGGTCAATTGTAATGGTAAGAACAACATCCATTCCGTGGCGTCGTATTTCCTTCATAAAACAGAAGGGTTCGCCATCTCGCAGGCCTTCGCGCCCACCACGGTATGGAAAATAGTTTTCGTAGGGAGAATCCCAGGCGCCCTTAGATTCTTTGTCTTTGTTTATGTCACATGCCCTTGTTGGCCATTCCTTGTCGTTAGGGTAGTAGGTGTACATAAGACTTATGCCGCGGTGAATCTTGTGCAGCTTTTGGAGAATATAATCCTGGTTTACATATAACCCGCGTTCGCTTCCGTCTCCAAGATCAAGTGCACAGTCTGCGCCGCTCATCAGTATTTTTTTCATAAGGGGGTCTCCCTGGTATGATTAATCCAGACATGCATCCAGATTTTTGCAGATTTCTTCCTTATTTAAGTGGCGTCCAATAATAACCATCTTAATCATGCGGTCGCCAACCTTTTCGTCCCAGTCTTTTTTCATTTCTGGTTCTTCTTCGAGCACGCGTTTTTGTTCTGCAGGAGGGCAGCTTGCAAGCCAGTTTCCAGAATAGCCTGCCTGAATCTGGCGGCCGCTTGTTTCCAGAACATAAGCCATGTCGTCTTCGTCGCTAAACCATACAACACCCTTTGAACGGATGATATTGCGTGGCCAGTTACTTGCAAAACGGTCCAGCTTTTCGCGGTTGAACGGACGGCGTCGGTAATAAACAAAAGAACCTATTCCGTATTCATCTTCGCTTTCGCCTTCGTGCTTGTGCTCATGGTGATGGTGGTGCTCGTGTTCATGCTCCTCATGCTCATGCTCGTCATGATCGTGTTCATCGTGCTCGTCATCATCCTCATGCTCTTCTGCTTCTTCCAGAGCTTTTACCCAGCCGGCACTTGCATAAACAGTTTCAAAATCAAAGCGGTCTGTTCCAATAATTTCTTCTACAGGAACTTCGCACTTTGTAGTTTCAAAAACCTTAACGCTTGGCTGAATCTTGTTGATTACTGCACGAACCATTTTCATCTGCTCGTCGGTAACAAGGTCGCGCTTGTTTACAATCAAAGTAGAACAGAATTCTATCTGCTGAATCAAAAGCGATTCAATATCTTCTTCGTCAATGCCTTCTTTTAAAAGAGCCTTTCCTTCGTCAAACTCTTCTACAAGGCGGCTTGCATCAACAACACCAACAACGTTATCAAGTTTACCAATTTCGATTGTTTCAATAGCCTGGGCAATTGGCATTGGTTCGCAAACACCAGAAGCTTCAATCAAAATATAATCAAACTTGCCGCTCTTCATAAGACTTTCAATCTGATTAACCATATCTGTTTTGAGCGTAC
>JAFYDO010000309.1 GCA_017544745.1 Treponema sp.
AAAGCATAATCTACAGGCTGTGATGTATAAGTAGAAATTACAACATCCGGTCCATTACCTGCAACTACTGCAGTAAGCAGAGCGTTAGGGTTAATAAGTTTTACGTTTACCTTGATGCCTGTTTGTGGAGTAAAGGTATCATCAATCATGTTCTTAAGAACCTGACTCTGATCACGACCTGTTACAATCCAAACCTCAATAACGTGGTCTTCATCTTCGTCATAAATACTTCCAAGAGCGGCGGCATCATAAATGAAAGAGTTTACAAAAGAAACAATTTCGTGCCTTGCATCCTTAAAGAAGTTAGATTTATCGGGCTTGATTTTATCATTTACACTCTGGAGCACAATATAATCTACATCAAGCTTGGTCTCTGTAAGAGTAAGCATTGAAGAAGCCAGAGTTGTTGTATTATCTTTAAAGTTCTGGAAGTTCTTTGTAATGCGGTCCGGATGCTTGTAGAATTTTTCAAGCTGAACAGCAAGGTTTTCTGCAGGAGCAATCTGGTTTGATTTTTGCCCCGTAACTGCAACAAAGTCATCAATGAGCTTGTAAAGACGGCGGCTTTCCTGCAGCATTGCTTCTACTTCATCAGGGAATACCTTTTGAATTTCATAGTCACGGTCTGCATCCGGTGTAGTACCGGTAAGAACAAGAATTGTACGATAAATAAGGTTCAGACGGTAAACAGAATCTTCCAGCTGATTGATGATTGGACCAACATCTCCAAGGGTTGCTTCAAGACGGATTGTATGCTTGCCCTTGGAAAGATAGAATTTATATGGATTTTTCTGAGCATCGGCAAGAGTTACATATCTCCAGTCAGAGCTGTAATCAAAACCAATATGCTTGAGGTCTTCCATAGGAATCTGGCCGTCAATATAAACTGAACGGTAGGCTACATAACCCCTCTGGAAGAACTGGCGGGCCTTTACAGAAATTGTATACCAGCCGTTTTCAGGAACTTCCATTTCCCATTCAATCCACTGACCGGAAGATTTCCAGGAATCTCCACCAATATAGTTGAGCACTGTATTTTTTGTGCTGTATGGTTGAGTTGTTGCCGAAGAACGGTCATAACGGGCAAAGAGCGATGGATCTGAGCGGAGAGAAGAATTTTCTCCCTGCACCTTTACATAAACATCCTTACCGGTATAAGACTCCGGTTTTGAAGGCTGCTTTGCAAGATACTGCTCGTAACTGTCATATTTTTGAACCGGAACAAGCGAAAGCTCACTTATTGCTACGGGTTCGCTAAGAGATTTAAGGGAAATTGAGTTGCGGCCTTCATTAAAATAGAAGGCATAAGGTTCTACTTCGTAGCCCAAATCACTTTTAAAACGGATTGTCTGATAAGCAAAGGCTTCTGCCTGGGATGGACGAATCTGGTTTCCGCGGTTATCGTATTTAATCTGACCGCCATCTTTCCATAAACGATGGAACGCAAGATTGTCTGCCCCTGTAAAAGGCATCTCATCATTAATATAAAGAATGCGCTCAACATCAACATTTCGGGAAGGAATACAGATATATTCCATTGAAATGTTATATAAACCAGCTTGTGGAACATCCACGTACCATGTTACAGATGAACGGTCATCTGTAATAACAACATCTTTTCCCTCGTAGCCCGTTTGAATACTTGCGCCACTTGATTTTTCTGCATCAAAAGCAAAAATGTCAACTTTTACTGTTTTATCTGGATTTTTTGCATTCTGGTGTTCTGTCTGATATTCGATATAGGATTTTCCGGCAGAAACAGCACTCGTTGATGTAGATAAATCGTAACCTTCGTATTTTTCGCTAAGCTTTTTTTCGGGAATAAGCTTAATACATACGAAAAATGCAACAATTACGGCAATTGCAATTATTGCATTTCGTAAGGTCTTATTTATTTTGAATTTTGCCATAATAGATTATATTATCATATTATTACAAAATTTGGTAGAAAAAAAGCACGCTTTAGCGTGCTTTTTAGGTTATTTCTTGAAATATGAATCAAACTCGCTGTCGGAGTGAGGTACATCTTCCCCACTCTTTTCGGTTGCCTTTGAACCCGACTTTGTTTTTGATTGCTTTGCGGCTTCTCCGTCCACATTTGCACTTTTAAGATTGTCTACATCATCGTTGTAAAGATCTTCTGTGTCTGCAGGAGGCATTACTAAGGCTGCAACTATATAAAGAAGAAGGCCGGAACCCCAGATTAAAGAAAGAATACAAACTATAAGACGAACTACAGTTGCATCTATGCCAAGATAGGCTGCAAGGCCACCACAAACACCACAAATTACCTTATTATTTGATTTCTTAAGCTTTTTCATTGTTATCCCCCTGTTTTTAGTTCATTTTAATGTTTACACTGCCCATTCCGCAGTTTACCGAAAAATGATTTTCCTTGCGTGAGCTGGCATAAACCTGGCAGACACCGCTTCTTTTTTCGTCATTAAACTTAAAGTCTCCAAGACCAACCTTTGCATCATAGGAATAGTCGGCTTCATTACCTTTAAGCTCCAGTTTGATGGCACCCATTCCACAGTCAATGTTGCTCTTGCCTTTTATAGAACCTTCCATATTAAGGTTTCCCATGCCGCAGCGCATATCAAGATTGCAGGCATCTACCTTTTTAAGAACGAAGTTTCCGGCTCCTACGTCAATGTGTCCTTTTTCAAAGCCAAGTGAAATATCCTTTGCCACAAAATTGCCGGCGCCAATTGCTGCCTTAAAACGACCAAGCTTTGCATCTTCCGGTATAGAAATAAGAATTCTTGGAACCATTCTTCCAGGGCGATCTGAATGATTAAAGAAATTAAAGCCCGAAAGCTTATTAAGATTC
>JAFYDO010000310.1 GCA_017544745.1 Treponema sp.
CTTGCAAAAAATCGTCAAATTTTTTGCATAACACATCTAGCCAGTATCGCAGTTTATGCCGATAATCAGATAAAGATAGAAAAAGCCGTTGCGGGAGGAATTACTTCTTCTAATGTTCATGCAGTAAAGGGAGAAGAAAGGGTAGCGGAAATAGCCAGGATGCTGTCTGGAGATGCAGATACTGAACAGTCGTTGATGCACGCACGGACTATGCTCCAAAAATACAGCGGAGGATTCTGATGGCAAAGATTTCAGAGGAAACAAGGTTACACTTTAATGAGTGTATCCAGCCGTACAAGGACAAGGTTACTCAGACATTGGAAAAGGAAAAGACCATGCGCAACGCCATGCATGAAGGTGACATTGGTCTTGAATATAAAAAGCTTCTCCTTTGCGAAGACATGATTTATGTTGCATCGCTTTATATGGCACAGAACAGCCTTTCCCTCAAACTCATGGAAGTAAAGAACAACGATGCTCTCAACGATGCCCGTAAAATGCTCTACAAGGCTATCATTTATCTGGAAGAAATTGTTACCAGTGTAATAGACTGTCAGTATTCAGAATTGAACGACTGTCACGAAGCAATTAAGAGTATTAATATTGTAAAGCGTTATCTTATAATCCGTAAGCTTGGACTTGCTATCCAGAACCTCAAGGATGCTTTTGGAGATAACAGTAAGTGGAAGTGGTCTTTTGTAGAACTTGAAGGACGCTTTGCTACAGTTTCTAAAAATCTTATAGACATGAAGGCTGCAGGTGCAGACTTTTTTGATCCACGCTCAGAAAATTACGAAACAACAATTTTATATGTGCGCATGATTCAAAAGCTTTTGGACAAGGCTGCAAACGGTTACCGCGACCGCTACGAGCTTAGTACCCGCCGTATTGATGATATGCGCAACGCAATTAAATATCTGGTAGCCCTGCGCCGTGTTTACATTGTGCTTGGACGCAATGACGAAGCAGAAGAAACCAAGAAAAAAGCCATGGTCTGGAAGGATAAAATGGATTCAGACCAGAAGAAGGGCTTGAGTAACTAACGCAGCATGAACAAAGAACTCATTCTCAAAATATTCGAAGGATTTTCTATTCAACGCTGGAATGACCTTATACGTCCGTTTGATCTTGTAGAAATGGATAAGGCCGGCGAAAAAATGGTCATAGCCTATATACTCGGAAAGCACGAAGAAAAAAAAGGTGCGGTCATAGACTGGAAGTGGATGATTTATGCTTCGCTGTTTGACCTTCTCAAAAAAATTGCTTTGTGCGATATAAAAGCTCCTGTTCAGCAGATGCTCAAAAGGGAATTTTCGCGCGAATATATGAGGCTTAACGAATGGGTTTTGAACCAGTACAGGCAGCTTATACCGGACGATTCACTTTTTTCTGCCTTTACAATTTATGTAGGACAAAAAGCAGGCTCCTTTAATGTTCCCGAGGCACAGAAAATCTCTTTACGCGTATATAATGCTGCTCATAAATATTCTACAATGCGCGAGCTGGAAATGCTTAGCGTTGTAAACGAAAAAGAACGACTTTCAAAAATTGATTCCGAACTCAAGGCAGAGCTCCAGCCGTATCTTGATTTAGAGGGGCTGCAGAAGCTTTTGACCCGTCAGAAGGAATTTGATTTTCTTTTAAAAATTGAACAGCTGCGCTTTCAGACAAGGTGGAATCAGACTCCGCGCGTGCCTGCAACCTCGGTTCTTGGACACTGCTTTTTTGTTGCAATAATGACACTGCTGCTTGGAAGAGAAAGCAACCCTGATATGTGTGATAAGCGCATAATCAATAATTATTTTAGTGCGCTTTTCCACGATTTACCGGAATCTGTTACCCGCGATATTATTTCTCCGGTAAAACAGGCAACCGATGCCCTGCCAAAGATTGTAAAAAAGATAGAAGACGAAATTGTAAATAAAGAACTTGTGCCGCTGATGGATGAATCTTATCTTGAAGAGGTTATGTATTACACAAGCGATGAATTTAGCGACAGAATATGCCCTGCGGGACAAAAGCCTAAGACTGTAACCTGGGAAGAACTCAATGACCAGTATAATGATTCAAAATATAATCCTGTAGACGGCAAGCTTGTACGCATCTGCGACCATCTTTCTGCCTTAATGGAAGCAGATATTTCTATAAAGCACGGAATTACTTCAAGCCACCTCCAGGGCGGTAAAGACGGCATGCTCGAACTCTACCCGGAAGAAACTCTGATAAGCGGCATCGACGTAAACAAACTTTTCCACGAACTGGTGTATTAAATTATCTATAATCATTACATTTTTCTGCCGATAATAAATCTATGAGATTATCATTTTTTAAGAAATCACTTTTAATTTGTGCAATTTTTTTCGCAGCATCTATATCACTTTTCGCCGACACCACCTACAAGGTAGAAAAGGGCGACACCTTATATTCAATTAGCCGCAAATATCAGATTACCGTTGCCGAATTACGCGCTGCCAATAATCTTTCAGAAAACGACGTAATCAAAGTAGGCCAGAAACTCAAGATTCCTACAGCAGACATAAGTAATGCCGCAGCCCTTGCAACAGATAACAAGGCAACCACAAATCCTTCTGGTGCAACTTTATCTTCCGGCACAGCAACAAAGGAATACACAGTTGTAAAGGGTGATACCATGTACAGTATTGCCAAAAAGAACGGCATGACC
>JAFYDO010000057.1 GCA_017544745.1 Treponema sp.
ACCGCTGTGTGTTTGAGTGTTGCTTTTTGTTTGACGTCTAATCAAACGTCCTCACTCCCGTCTTACAAGCTTCCAGCAGCGCCGGCAACGTATTCACACCCCATTTATCCGCCGCAATCTTTATAAGCTTGCCGCAGGTTCGGGAATCTTCAAGGGCGTCGTGGGAACGGTACTCAATGTCAAATTGTTCTCCAAGAAAAGTCAACTGATGATTTTTCATCTGGGGCCAGGTCTTGCGCGCAACAATTAAAGAATCAAAATATTCAAATTTGGGCAGGGGCATTCCAAAATATTCGCAGCAGTTTTTTATGACCGGCATATCAAACATATTTCCGTTATGCGCAACTAACGGCACGTCCGGCGTTTTGTTTATAAAAGGCATAACCATTGTATCCCAAACTTCTGGAAAATACGGCTTGTTGTAAACATCCTTGTAAGTAATATGATGAATAGTCTCTGTCCATTCAGGAATAAAATACATCTTTGCCGGATGAATGAGCGAGTAGCAGGAATCCACCTCCTGCCCGTCAATAAAGCGTACAAGTCCCACCGAACAGGCACTATTCCTGTACTGATTAGCTGTTTCAAAATCAATCGCAATGTAGTCTAGTTTGTCTGTCATACCAAATAATATAGTTTATTATACTATCAAAATGCGAGAGTGTGTGAAAAAAAATGTATTATTTACATTTCATGCACCAATTTTGACATTTCGTGTATTCATCGCGCAACCCCCTTTCTTTTATGTTATATTTGGCTCATAATAAAATTACGGGGGTTTTATGGAAAAAACTCAGAAAGAAAAGCGGAACAACATTTTTCAGAACGCTTTTATTGTTTACAAGGCTATGTTCAAGCGGTATCCGGCGGCTGTGCCTCTGGTGCTTGTTTACATTGTGATTTCGGTGTCGCTGCCGTTTATCAACACGCTCATTCCGGCTATGGCCATAAGGGGAATTACGAGCGGCAGTGTAAAAACCTTCCTTATTTATATTGCGGTTACGGCCTGTTTTTTCTGCGCCTTTTCTGCGGTTAAAGTTTTTTGCGAAAAGAAAATGCAGCTTAAGCATACCTACACCCGAATCAGCGTTTTTATGCTGGACTTTATCAAAAAGGCAATCAATACAGACTATCTGAATATTGAACCCCAGCCTAAGCAGAAAATAATGGGCAAGGGTGTTCAGGGCGTTAGCGGCAACTACGATGGTGCCGAACGTGTTTCTACGCTCACTTTGGAGTTCGTTGTAATTATTCTTGGAGTATTCAGCTACGGTACTGCAATTTTTATTCTTGACTGGAAGATTCTTGCAATAACCCTGGGAATGTTTGTTGTTGATGTTTTGATTCGTAATCATGCCGTCAGATACGGAGACAGTCACCGCGAAAGCTTTTCGGAGCCCTGGCGCAAGATGAATTATTATGAACGCAACAGCATGAACATTAGTGCCGGCAAGGATATCCGCATCTTTGGTCTTAAAAAGCTTTTTGATTATCATTTTGATAAGATGATTACTGTTTATAAAAAGTTCCGTTATAACTATCAGCTCAAGTGGTATTATCCGACTATTTCTGATACTGCCTTTAACTTTGTGCGCGACTGGGCTGCTTATACTCTTTTGATTCACAAGGTTCTTTCGGGCCAGATTGATGCGGCAACCTTTACAATTTATCTTGGTGTGATTGCAAACTTTTCCATGTATATTTATGACGTTTCAATGCACTTTGCAAACCTCCGCGACGCAAGTCATCAGTTCAACGACTACCATGATTTTATGAAGCAGAAGGATTTGTTTACTCATTCATCTGGGGTCCCTGAGCTTGTCGAAGGGCCGGTACTTGATGCAACAGCCCCATCCATCGAGTTCCGCAACGTCAGCTTTACCTACGAAGGCAGCACCAAGCCTGTTCTTACAAATGTGAGCTTCAAAATTTCTGCTGATGAAAAAATTGCTCTGGTTGGAAATAACGGTGCAGGTAAAACTACAATCGTAAAACTCCTGTGCGGTCTTTACCAGCCAACAAGCGGCGAGATTCTGATTGACGGCAAAAGCATAAACGACATTGGCGTAGAAAAATATCAGGATCTGATAAGCGTTCTCTTCCAGGATACTTCGCCAATTGCACTTTCTATTGCCGAAAATGTTTGCGGCTGCGAGCCACAGGATGCCGACCATACAAAGCTCAAGGCATGTCTTGAAAAGGCGGGGCTTCTTGCAAAGGTAAACACGCTGCCTAAAAAAGAAGAAACCTACATCACCCAGACTCTGGATGAAAAGGGAGTTGTTCTTTCCGGCGGTGAAACACAAAAGCTCCTGCTTGCAAAGGCAATGTACAAGGACGGTCCTATGCTCATTCTTGACGAGCCTACCAGCGCCCTGGACCCTATTGCCGAAAGCACCATCTACGAAGAATACAATCAGATGGCATCGCACAAAACTGCAGTGTTCATTTCTCATCGTCTTGCAAGTACAAAGTTCTGCGACCGCATCCTTTTCTTAGACGGCGGCCAGATTGTAG
>JAFYDO010000311.1 GCA_017544745.1 Treponema sp.
CATTATGTTTCAGGACAGACAAAATTTGACGAGGCTCTTGAAACTGGAAATTACAATTGTGTTTCTTCGGCTCTCCTTTATATGGCAGCTGCAAAAGCCGCAGGGCTTGATGTTCGCGGACAAAAAACTCCCGACCATGCGTTCTGTTCTGTTTATATTTCTGGAAAACGAATTGATGTAGAAACAACAAACCCCTATGGTTTTAATCCCGGCAACCCCGAAGCTGTAGAACACGAGAACGTTATTAAGGGCTATTATGTAGTTCCCAAAACTTATTATTCAAACAGGCGCGAAGTAAGCGACGCACTTTTTACAGGGCTCATTGCAGGTAACCTTTGCTCTGAATATGTAAAACAAGATAATTATGACAAGGCTGTGCCTCTTGGTACAGCGCGCTTTATGGCCATTCTCAACGACAATTCAAAAGCTGCTGCAGATGTACGCAAAGAGTTTGATGTTCTTGCTGCCAATTTTATAAATCTGGAAATTGATGATGCTGCAACCTTTTCCCAAAGACTGGAATGGTACCGTTCCTTTATCGACCGCTGGGGCATGACTACTTTCTTACAGACCAACATGGATAACGCTGTAAATAATCTTCTTGTCCTTTGTTATGATGAAAAAAATTATGAACTTGCACAAAAAGGCTGGCTTGAATATAAAGACTATGTTTCAGTAAAGCGTGTTTCTACTATGGAAAATATGCTTTTGGATATTTTTGTTGCAAGCTCTATCAACGGATTATCAGAGGATGAACAGTTATCATTTTTTACCGAACAGCTCAAACAACCCAATGATACAAATAAAGAAAAACGCCTTAAGCAGTATCTGGAAAACCTCTGGATATCAAAGCTTAATAATCTTATGAATAATCATGATTTTAAAACCGGTTACGACCAAAGTGTTCAGGCTCTGGTTCAGCTGCCGGCAAGTTCAAAAATTAAAGCAATGCAAAAAAGTTTTTACAACAACTGCATTGCTCTTATTCATAATGAATTTGCCGACCAGGCCAACGCCCATAATTTTACCCAGGCACGTAAGATTCTTGAGGAAGGGCTGGAACAATTTCCCGCAGACAAAACCTTAAAGAACGATTTATCCCAGCTCAAAAGAATAACCGGCGAATAAACTATCTGCTCATTGTATATATTTCAAGCATGTCTTCTTCGCGCAGGAATCGTGCAGAACCTTTTCCACCATTAACACCGACTGCACATTTATGAGCCATGAGCTTAAGATCTTCGTCTGTTGCCTGTACTCCAAGCTCTCGCAGATTTGTCGGCATTTTTATTGCGCGGTAAAAATCTTCCATTGCTTCAATTCCCTTAAGGGCAATTTCTTCGTCTGTACCGGCATTGGCAGCAACACCCATAACATTGATTGCGTATCGTTTAAAACGAGGGAGACAGTTTTTATAAACATAGCGTGCCCAGCTTCCCCAGATAGCAGCAAGACCTGCACCGTGAGCAACATCATAAAGTCCACCAAGCTCATGTTCAAGCTTGTGGGTCATCCAATCGCCACCATCATTTCCGCAGCCTGTAAGACCGTTATGAGAAAGACTTCCTGCCCACATAACTTCGGCACGGGCATCGTAATTTTTTGGATCACGTGCAAGAATAAGGGCATTTTCTTTTACAGTACGGAGCAGAGCTTCTGCCATAGAATCGGTAAGCTCCATGTTTCCACCGTTGGTAAAATAACGCTCCATTGTATGCATCATAATATCTGTACAGCCGCACGCAGTCTGATAATCCGGCAGAGTCATTGTAAGTTCAGGATTCAAAATTGCAAAACGCGGACGGCAATAGTCGCTTGAATAACCGCGCTTAACAAGACCTTCTTCTTTTGTGATAACCGAAGAGTCACTCATTTCGCTGCCGGTTGCTGCAAGAGTAAGAATTACACCAAGAGGCATACACGCCTTGGCCTGACGCTTGTAATCATAAAAGTCCCAGACATCGCCGTCGTTCATAACGCCGTAACCAATAGCTTTGGCAGAGTCTATTGCGCTGCCTCCACCAACTGCCAGCAGAAAATCAATGCCTTCTTTTTTGCAAAGTTCAATTCCTTCGTATACAAGACTAAGATGAGGGTTTGGAACTGCACCACCAAGCATTACATAAGAAATGCCTGCTGCATCAAGCTTATCTGTTACACGCTGCATAAGACCTGAACGGATAACGCTGCCACCACCATAATGAATCAAAACCTTCTTTCCGCCAAATTCCTTTACCAGGTCAGCAACCTTTTCTTCTGTGTTCTTTCCAAAAACAACCTTTGTAGGTGTAAAATAATTAAAATCAAACATAAAAAAACCCCGCTTATTTAGATTATACTTTTATCGTATATCCAAAAAAGCGGGTTTGCAAGAAATAATATATTTAATAATTGTATATTTCTGCAGTCCTAGATAAGACTTTCAAGGTCAAGTTCGCCGGCTACACAAGGAGTTGTAATTCCCCAGTTTTCAAGAACCTGTGGGTGAACTTCTCCAAATACTCCGGCTGGCTTTCCGTCTACCATAAGCTGTGCCTGACGTCCAGGAATAAAGCGTGGATCATCACTTTCTACAACAGTATATTCGTGGTCAAGGAAGTATACTAAGCTTGAAACTTCGCTTGCCAGTGTGTTGAAGTTAGCATTTGCAGCAGCAGTAAGGAAGCCAAGGTGCTGGCGTGTGATTGTACCGGTATTTTCGTCTTCCTTGATGTATGCAACTTTACCAATTTCAAAAATCTTGTGTGGGTACATTGCATTGGCACTACCAGCTTCTGCACGGCAAAGAGAAGAAAGAATCTCCGGGCGGATAAACTGATAGTTTTCGCTCATAGGATTTGCAATTTCTATTACTTTTGAACCGTCAATGCGCATATTATCTACGTAGTCTTTCTTAGAACCAACGTAGTTGAAGATCATTTCCTGGTAGCCAAGGCCAACCATTAAAGTCTTTGCTTTACGGCTGAACTCTGTAAGTGGGAGCAGGCGTCCTACAGTAAAGTCCTGTGGAGTGCGTGGCTCAAA
>JAFYDO010000312.1 GCA_017544745.1 Treponema sp.
GATGCCTTTACAGCAGATATCGGATATACAGCTAAATTCTAAAAATCAAGATAAGCAAATACAGAATCAGGTCCTGTAAAGTGGGCGGTACCGGCAAAAATAAATGTCGTGCCGCCCATTTTTATATAGTCATTAATTTTCTGTGCCCAGATCTGGTTACGGTCGGCAAGCAGTTTTTGAATATATTCTTTGTAAACCGGCTGTGTGCTTATTTCTTCTTCGAGGTCTTTGTAGTAGGCTTCTTCAAAAGCATCTGCGTCTCCGGTAAGGAAGATTTCGTAAAGATCTGATATTTCCTGTACACTTTTCTTAAGGTCTCTAAGATCACGTAAAGTGTCCCGCAGCATTATGAGCTGAGTGTTCCAGTCTCCGTAAGCAGTAAGGTCAAGCTGAACCTGTGCCTCGTCAAGTCCGTCAAAGTCGGCATCTTTTTTATTAAGCTCGTCCATTATCATAATATCGTAAGCCTTTGTTGTATCCAGACCAGAACCCAAAATGAGCACCGACTGAAGATAATTATTTAATACCCACGGTTCAAAACAGATCAACTGTGCAAGGGTTTGATTATCTACAAAGGTTGAAATAAGGACAATTTCATCCTGACTAAGATCATCTATAAAGGTGTGCGAAAGATCTGTAAGCACACTTTTCATTGTAAGATCATTTACAAGCTCGGGAAAACGTTCCCAATCTTTTTTACTGAGTTCGCAGCAAAAGCGGTCTGAACTGTCCAGTGCAGTCTGAACACATTCAGGAAAACCATTGATTCGCTGGTCTCCTGCGTGATAGGTTCCCAAAAGATATACAGTAGAAGGCTCACCATTTTCTGACCAGCCGTTTATTTCCCAAAGCATGGCTCCGTCGTGCTTGGTAAGAGTTGTTACTTTTTCCTGAGGTACAGTTGTACCCTGCCCTTCCGACGGTTTTACACTTTTACAGGCTGAAAAAATTACGAGAGAAAAAAGAATTGCACAGGCAAATAAACGTGCAGAATATTTACGGTTCATATAATGCCTCCAAAAGACATTATAAACCTATGCACGCTCCAGTGTAAAGAACGAGCAGTTACAGCGGCCACCCTGCTTTACATGGTACAGAGCCTTGTCTGCCTGTTCTTCCAGCTTGATGTTATAACCCATGGTAGAAATTGCTACACCTACACTAAGGCTAACCTTTGGAAGTCCGTCTTCGGTATTCTGCAGCATACGGTTGATTGTTTCAATTTTGCGCTGAATTACAATCTCCGGAGTATCGCCAAACTTGGTCATTATAACAGCAAATTCGTCTCCACCTATGCGGGCAACATAGTCTGTATTACGGAACTGTTCACTAAGGATATCTGCAATTTTCTTGAGAACCAGGTCTCCTACAGGATGTCCGTATTTATCGTTTACAGATTTAAAGAAATCAAGGTCAATTATGAGGTATGCAACCGGCTCAGCAGTATCGCTCAAAACCTCTTTAATCTGATTAAAGGCTTCGCGGTTTATAAGGCCTGTAAGAGGGTCATGCTCTGCCTTGTGCTTGAGTACCGAAGCCTTGATTTCGTCTTTTTCCCGCAGGGCATTGTAGCTTTTTGCAATAAGACGCATTTCGTAAGAGCCCACAACGTGCATCTTTTTTTCGTTGCGAATGCTTTTTATATCATATTCAAGAGGACCAAGAATAAGGATGTTTGTTGCTATAAACAGTGCAAATCCCGAGAAGAACATTGCAAGAATTGTGATAATCTGAACAAGGAAGTGGCGGTTAAAGATAAAGGTGTCGCGACCCTGATTTGCAAGGTGATCATTAAGGACATATTCCAGAACTGTTGTTGTATATCCGTTTATGCGGCTTTTGGAATCCTGATAATTAAGATTAAAAAGAAGATCTTCGGCTTTTTCTAACTTTTCTTCTTCTGAAAGCAGCAGATCTCCCGGAAGAATCTTTATATTTTTGAGTTCCATTGGATAGGCTTCTTCGGGATAGCCGAGCGCATTATAAGCAAGGAAAATTGAATACAGCTCAATCTGTGCAAGTGACTGAGATTCTTCAAAAGCCATCTTCATGTTAAGATCTGCTTCATCCGAATTATGCCATTGCTCGACAAGCTTTACAGCGTTTTCACGATTTTTAGAAATGGAATATTCCTGAAAATATTTTTGAGCATAAGAGTCGTCCAGCTTAATTAAAAAAAGACGAACCTGGTTTGTTAAAAAGTCAGATGTATCACGAAAATCATTTACGGCTTTTGTACAGAGGGCATAGCCTTCCATACCTTTTACAATGTCACCGACTTTAGATTTTAATCTGAATGCTGCCACGAATACACAGGCACAAATAATGAAAATCATGACAAGCATAGAAATGTTAATTGTCTTGATTTTGATTCCATCCCTGCTGGGATTGTAGAGTTTCTTGTTCACTTTTCCCACCCACTTTTATTAGTTAAAAAATATTATACAATACAAATTTAAATTTGACTAGGAAAAAGTGTCTTGATTTGCGCTAAATTATTTAAAATTTTAAAAAATAATTCAAAGCTTGGGGGAGTAAGGTACTCAAGCTTGTCCTTAGGCGTATGAAAACTCTGCCAGGTTGGAGGAGTCTGTCCTGCAAGCACAAGTGGAACTTCCTCTGATGGAAGCATTGTTATAGCCACTGCGGGAATACCGTTTGCAATAAAGCTTGCATTGTCCGAAAGACTGCATGGAAGACAAAAATATTTGGGGCTTGAACACTGGAGCAGCTGTTTTGCACGGGCTTCGAGTTGGGAATAGGCTTTTAGGTATTTTGTAGGCACCTGCGACGGAATGACAGTCTGCGAAAGGATTGGGACATCACCGCGTCCCATACAGTCAAAAACAAAAATATCGTCGTTTGTAATGCCAAGGCGTTTGAACATCTGCGCCAGAGGAAACGCTCCCTGCTGGGCTACACCACCCTGCTCGCCAAGCTCTTCGCCATCGGTAAAGATAAGGCGGATGTTGTGCTGCCCTTCGACAAGCTCAGGAACCACGCGGGATTGGGCCCATTCCATAAGTGTAAAAACTGCAGCAGAATTATCGTTGGCGCCAATGCCTATGCGGTCGTAATGTGCAATTACCGTCTTGATGCGGAACATCGGATTGTACTGCTGTCGCGGGAACTTTACATAAATATGATTTTTCCCTTCTAAAGCCATTATACTTGAATCCACGCCACCGGCCTTAAGATAGTCCTGTATAAAGCGCGCACGGTCGCAGGTGGGAGAGATAAAATCTTTGAACGCAGGAGGAATGGTGTACATATAATTAATTATAGAATATTTACGACTCCTTGTCATTGCGAGCGTAGTGAAGCAATCTACGACGTATCCTATAGAACCTATTCCCTATTCTGTGGTTTTCCGCTAAAATACTACCATTATATTATCAAAAAATGAGGTCAAATTATGCCAACTCCATTGGAAAACTATCTTGCTGCCACAAACGGAAAACCAAATCCGGCTATGTGTGCTTATGTTGCAAATCTTCAGCAGGTTGCTGCCGTTGGTCCTGATATTGCAGCATCTATCGTAAATGAACTTGAAAATCAGCGCAGTCACTTAAAGCTTGTTGCAAGTGAAAACTATTGTTCACTCAACGTACAGGCTGCTATGGGAAACCTTCTTACAGACAAATATGCAGAAGGATATCCTGAACACCGCTACTATGGTGGTTGTGTAAATATTGATGCAGTAGAAAATGTTGCTGCGCGCGAAGCAGAAAAGCTTTTTGGTGCAGACTATGCATATGTTCAGCCACACTCTGGTGCAGATACAAACCTTGTTGCTTACTGGGCAATCTTGAGTGCTAAGGTAGAAACTCCAACTTTGGAAGAGCTTGGCGTAAAATCTTTGAACGACCTTACAGACGAACAGTTTGACGCACTCCGCAA
>JAFYDO010000313.1 GCA_017544745.1 Treponema sp.
AATTTATTAATTTTACCATGGAATTATTGAATTGTCATTCAAAAATGTGCGGTCGTGGGTTATTAAGAGGACGGCGGTGTTTGGGATAAAAAGCATTTCTTTTATGAGGGATATGATGTTCTGGGCGTTTTGTTCGTCCTGGGAGGAGAAAGGTTCGTCGAGGAGGAGGAGTTTTGATAGGGGCCCTTCGCCAGCGGCACTTGCATAGGCAAAAGATCTTGCAAGGTTGGCGCGTTGTTTTTCGCCACCGCTTAAGTTTTCGGGGAGGTCAAGGACCTTGTGCGAAAGTTTAAAGCGCTGGAGCCATACTCTGGCAACGGATTCTGCGCGCTGCGGGTCCATTAGATTTTGCAGCGGGAGCATAACATTTTTTAAAACGCTTATTGAAGGGATGAGGCGCGGCTCCTGAAAGGCATAGGCTATTCTAAGGCCCGGAGTTTTAATCATCTCGCCTGTAACTTTGAAAGTGTCCTGAGGAAGAATATCTGCAATATAATTAAACAGCGTGGTTTTTCCTGTTCCGGTTGGGGCAGAAATTGTTTTGTAGTCGCCGGCAGACAGCTCAAGATTAAAATTTTTTACAAGAGTCTGGCTACCGTTAGTGATATAAAGCTTTTTTATACTGAGCAAAGGCTGCGGTTCTTTCATTCACGCCCCCTTTGTACATGCGTAATCTTTTTAACAGCAAGCATAAAAAGCTTTTCTAAAATAAAGCTTACGGTAACAAGAATAATTGTTATTGCAATGACTGTGGGGGTTTCCAGATGAACCTGGGCGCGCTGGAGCATTGTGCCGGCGGCATTTTTTGGCAGGCTCAAAACTTCGCCCGCGGTAATTACCTTCCAGGTAAGGCCAAATGTGCTCACCATTCCGTTTAGTAAAAAAGGAACAAGGGTCGGTAGCTGAATGTAGCGGAAAATCTGGCGCTTTGTAAAATTAAAGGTTTGTGCCATGGCAAGCAGCTTTTGTTCAGATTTATAAAAACCGTTGGCAACAGCAGTTGTCATAATTGGCAGGGTCATAAGCACAGAAACAAAAACCGGAACTGTGCCCGACTTGAACCAGAAAAGTGCAATAAGAATAAATGCTACAACCGGGGTTGCGCGTATTATTGCAAGCGGCAGTTCAAAAAACTGATGCGCAAATTCAGACAGACCGCACAGCACTCCAAGTAGAATTCCTGCAGCCACACTTATTGCAAAGGAAAAAAGCACCCTGCCAAAGGTCCAGCCAAAGGCACGGAAAAAGGCAGGATTTTTAAAGAGGACGCCCATTGCCTTAAAAACGGCAGCGGGACCCGGTAGGATTAAACTGGCATTTATGAGCTTTGATAAAACAATCCACAGAATGAAAATGAATACAATTGAGAGAATGTATGCTGTCAAAGCACGTGTTTTTTTCATTAAAAGTAGAAGCCTTCGTCCGGGAGCTTACCGCCGATTGAGGTTGGCTCAAACGACAGGAAAATATTCAAAAGCTCTTCAATTTTTGGCTGGGCCTTTCCGCTGGAACTTGCAATGTAAACATAATTTGCTTTTGGAATGGAAGCAGTTACAATACCTGCAGCAAGACCAAGCTCAAACTTTTCACTGAGTTCTCCGGCCTGCTTTGGATTTTTGAGCGTATTCTTGTAAGATTTTTCGTAAGCAGTAAGGAAAGATTTGAGCAATTTTGCATTGCTTTCTGCAAAAGCCTTTGTTACTACCATTACTGTAAGCGGATAAACCTTGCCCTTTCCTTCAAAATATTCATATTCTGCCTGAAAGTCTACGGCAACAAATACCTTGTCCGACTTAGTCTGTGCAACAGTTGCAAATGGCTCAGGAACTACTGCGTATGCAATTTTTCCTGAAATAAGCTGTGCTGCAATCTGTGCAGTAGGAATAGAAAAATCCATAGTTACGCCGTCTGCAGTATCTACAGCAATTCCGTTCTTTTCCAAAAGATAGCGGAACATATATTCAGGAGTGGCACCCTGCCCTGCAACTGCAACAGTTTTTCCTCTAAGGTCTCCAAGCTGTTTTACACTTGTGTCTGTTGTAATAAGGGAGATGTTTCCGTTACCGGTAATGGCACAAACCTTAATTGCACCATTAGAGCTGTTGTAAACCTTGGCGGCAACGTTGGCAGGCAAAAAGCCTATGTCAATTTCTCCCTTGAGCATTTTTGGAAGCAGGCCCTGAGGGTCGGCAAACTTTTCGTAACTGATTTTTGCACCTTTTACAGGAGCAGCATCATCTAATAAATAGCCTGCCGGAATGCAGCTTGGGCCATTTAAAACACCAAGCCGGATTTCTTTTGCTTCTGCTGCAAAAACACCTGCACACAAAGCCAATCCGGCAACCAGAGAGAAAAATATTTTTTTCATGATAACCTCTTATTTCTTTTCAACCAGCACCGGAACTTTTACCGGTTCTGACTTGACTAATTTCACCTTGAGTTTATCACAATTGCATTCTATAGTCACTAAGTCAAGCTCAGAATTTTGATTTGAAAGAATTTCGATAGAAAGAGGATCTTCTATTTCCTTGCGGATAAGGCGCTTCATAGGGCGGGCACCCATTGCAGGATTATAACCGTGTTCAATAAGGTATTCCTTGGCCTTTGGTTTTACGCTTATCTTGAGCTTTTTATCCTTAAGGCGTTCTTCAAGCTCTGCAAGCTGAATATCCAGAATCTGAGAAACCTGTTTTTTGCTAAGGGCATCAAAGACAATTACATCATCAATACGGTTTATAAGTTCCGGATTCAAAAGCTTTTTAAGCTCGTTCATTGCACCGGCCTTAATCTCTTCATAAGGAATAACGCCTTCGGTAGAACCAAAGCCCACGCGGCCTTCGTTGGTAATCTGGCGTGCTCCTGCATTACTTGTCATGATAATTACAGTATTGCGGAAGTTTACAGTGTGACCAAGGTTATCGCTTAATTCACCTTCTTCGAGCATCTGGAGCAAAAGATTAAAGATATCCGGGTGTGCCTTTTCAATTTCGTCAAGAAGCACAACAGAGTACGGGTGACGGCGGACTTTTTCTGTAAGCACACCACCCTCCTGGTAACCAACGTATCCCGGAGGCGCTCCAACCAAACGGCTGGCATTGTGCTTTTCCATGTAGTCCGACATATCAATTCTGATAAGCGAATCTTCGGAACCAAAAAGATATTTTGCAAGAGCCTTGGCAAGCTGGGTTTTACCGACACCTGTAGGTCCAAGGAAAATAAAGGAACCAACCGGATGCTTTGGAGAAGAAATACCGGCACGGCTACGGCGGATTGCCCCGGAAATAAGGCTTACTGCGCTGTCCTGCCCGATTACTGTGCGGTGAAGCTCGTCTTCCATGTGGATAATGCGCTCTGTCTCAGAAGCAGTCATCTGTTCTACAGGGATGCCTGTCATTTCGCTTATGATGCGTTCTATATCAGAAGCGGTAACTACCTTGGCAGGACGTCCACCGTTCTTTTCCCAGATGTTTGTATAAAGGTTGAGCTTTTTCTTAAGGTCAATAACCTTGTCACGCACAACAGCTGCATTTTCGTAATCCTGATTCATTACAAGGTTGCGTTTTTCTTCTTCGAGTTCCTTTTTCTTTTCTTCTAAGAAAGCAAGCTCACTAGGACGTTCTTCTTCCTGAATCTTTTTGGCAGCGCCTGCTTCGTCCAGAATATCAATTGCTTTATCCGGCAAAACCTTCTCCGGCAGGTAACGCTTGCTCAATCTTACAATGCTTGGAAT
>JAFYDO010000314.1 GCA_017544745.1 Treponema sp.
GGCAAAAGCAATCATTATTTTTTTCATATAGGTACCTGCTTAGACTATCGGCAAAATATAAAAAAATTTGATATAATTTTTATATGGCACAAAACATTCTGCACGAAACAGCATTAAAGGCTCCTCAATCAAGCGGCGTATATCTTTGGCGCAACCAGGAAGGCACCATCATATATGTCGGAAAAGCAAAGAACCTTAAAAACCGTCTGTGCTCCTATTTTTCGGGCCAGCGTACGGTAAAGACCAGACTTTTAGTTTCCCGTGCAGCCTCCATAGAGTACATAACTACAACAAACGAATACGAAGCCCTGTTACTGGAAAATAATTTAATCAAACAGCACAGCCCGCGCTACAACATCTGTCTTAAGGATGGAAAATCCTACCCTGTTCTGCGTGTTACAAACGAAGACTTTCCAAAAATATTCAGAACCCGAAGAATTTTGCAGGACGGCTCCACCTACTTTGGCCCCTACCCTAACGTAAACGCGCTTGATACCTTTATAGAAAATATCTACCGTCTGTATCCGGTAAGGCACTGCCGTACAATGCGCAAAAGGGAAACTCCGTGCCTGTACTATCACATGAAGCAGTGCAAAGCTCCGTGCTGCGGAAAAATTGATAAGGAAGAATACAATAAATATATAGAAGAAATAACCCAGCTGCTTTCGGGACAGTCCGAACAGACTATAGAAAAGCTTAGTGCCGACATGAAGGCTGCCGCCGCTTCCCTGGATTTTGAAAAGGCTGCCAGACTGCGCGATGGAATTAAAGCCCTTATGGTTTTGCAGAATCAGAATATTGTCGAAAGCTTTGATTCCGAAGACCGCGACTACATTGCACACTACAGCGAAGGCGAGCTTGTAAGCTTTACAGTTCTTAAAGTACGTGGCGGTAAGCTTCTTGGCCGTGAAAATTACCGTGTAGAAAGTCTGAACGAGGATGATGAGCTTTTAGCAGAATTTATGTCTGCTTATTATGAAGATTCCAAACAGCTGCCTCCAAGTATTTTTGTTCCGACAGAGGCACAGTGCGAGTTTATAAACCGCTGGCTTAGCGAAGCAATGAACTCCCAGACCCGCGTAATTGTTCCGGGCGACCAGGACAAACGCGATATTGCGGCGCTCAACATGGCAAGGGAAAATGCACATGAAGATATTATCCGACGTCTGCGTGACCGTGGAGACACCCCTGCAATGGAAGAGCTTAAAAACCTGCTTGGGCTTGATACACTGCCGGTACGCATAGAAGGCTTTGATATTGCACATATCGGCGGAAAGTTTCCGGTTGCGTCGCTCATCAGCTTTTACAACGGCAACCCGGATAAAAAGAATTACCGCTACTTTAGGCTCAAAAATACGGACGGCCTGATTGATGACTTTGAGTCTATGCGTGAAGCTGCAACCCGCCGTTACACAAGACTGATTAATGAACAGTCAGACCTGCCCGATTTGATTTTGATTGATGGTGGTCTTGGTCAGGTAAACGCTGTAGAAGAAATTTTAAATTCTCTTGGGCTTGATATTCCTGTAGCGGGTCTTGCAAAACGCGATGAAGAAATATACTTACCTGGAAACAGTACGCCTATTAATCTTCCAAAAAGAAGCGATGCACTGCGGCTTTTACAGAGAGTGCGCGATGAATGCCACCGCTTTGCTACCAGCCGTAACCAGGAACTGCGTACAAAAGAAAATACTGCCTCTATATTCCTGGAGCTGCCTGGTGTTGGAGAAAAACGCGCGGCTGCATTACAAAAAAAATTTCTTACTCTGGAAGGACTTGCCGGCGCCGAAGAAAGCGCTGTTGCACAATGTCTGCATATAAAAAATGCACAGGAAGCCGCAGACATTCTTCTTGCTGCAAAACAGTTAAACGCACAGCGAAACCAAAAAAAAGAGCAGCAGAAAATATCTTTGGGAAGTGCAGGCACCACCAAAGAAAAATCTGCTGCTGCTACTTATATTTCGGGACTTGCAGACCAGGCGCTTGAGCTGGATATTGCAAGCCCAGAAGAATAATTATATAGCGGCAAGACCGCGTTTTACATCTTCAATAATATCTTCTACGTTCTCAAGACCACAGCTAAAGCGAACCATACCGCCGTCAATTCCGGCTGCAACAAGCTGTTCGTCGGTAAGCTGGCGGTGAGTAGCACTAGCCGGGTGAAGTACACAGGTGCGGATATCTGCAACATGAACCTCGTCAATTGCAAGCTTGAGAGCATCCATAAAGCGAACTGCTGCCTGGCGTCCACCCTTAATGCTGATTGAAATTACACCACAAGTTCCGTCCGGAAGATACTTCTGTGCGCGTTCGTAGTATTTGTCTCCAGGAAGTCCAGGGTAAATTACCTTTGCAATCTTGTCGCTTGACTTAAAGAATTCTGCAACCTTGCGGGCATTTTCGCAGTAACGTGGCATGCGGACAGGAAGTGTTTCCAAACCGAGGTTTAAGTAGAAGGCACTCTGTGCAGCAGGATAGCAGCCAAAGTCTCTCATAAGCTGGGTGCGGGCTTTAATGATGTAAGCGGCTTTTCCAAATTCCTTTACATAGCAAAGTCCGTGATAGCTTTCGTCAGGTTCTACCATGTCGGCAAATTTTCCTGTTGCTTTGTAGGCCTTTTCCCAGTCAAAGTTACCTGAGTCAACAATACAACCGCCACCCTGTACAGCGTGACCATCCATATATTTTGTTGTTGAGTGAACTACAATATCTGCACCCCATTCAAAAGGACGGCAGAGAATTGGAGTTGCAAAAGTGTTGTCTACAATAAGAGGAAGATTGTTGTCATGAGCAGCCTTAGCCCAAACTTCAAAATCAAAAACTGTAAGGGCAGGATTTGCAATAGTTTCTCCAAAAATACATTTTGTATTTGGTTTGATTGCCTTGCAGATTTCTTCGTAGCTTGCGTCTACATCTACCCAGATACATTCAATGCCAAGCTTTTTAAGGGTGAATCCAAAGAGGTTGATTGTTCCACCATAAATTGAAGAAGAAGCAATAAAGCTGTCTCCTGCAGAACAAAGGTTCAAAACAGAAAGGAGACTTGCAGCCTGACCACTTGAGGTAAGCATACAGCCAAC